>JAGXSM010000215.1 GCA_018333725.1 Melioribacter sp.
TTCATATTCCCCCGCAAAATAATTAAATGAAATACACCGGCAGTTAAAAGAAGAACAAATTAACATACTTTCAATTCACGGCAGTAATATTGAAAGAAAAAATCAAAATTGCAAGTAATTATTTTATAATTTAAAATACTTTGAGAGACATCTATTTACGATGTGTAGAATAAAAATTAAGTAATAGTTATTTAATGAGGATCATCTTTTCGGACTTAAAGAAATTACCGGCTTTTATAGTATAGAAATAAACCCCGCTCGATAATTCTCCATTATCAATTCTCCATTCGCAATTATATCTACCCGCTTGTTTGTATTCATTAACCAAGGTTGTAACTTCTCTGCCGAGCATGTCGAAAACTTTTAACGTAACCCAGCTGCTTGAAGGCAACTGATAAACGATAGTAGTGCTCGGATTAAATGGATTAGGATAATTCTGATAAAGCTGATAATTATCCGGAACTGTATTTATTTCCGTTTGCTGATAGGATGTTATTGGATTTTTCAAAAACCAGTTTTTAGCAGTTACATCTGTCTTGAAAAAATTTAATAGTAACTCCGCAACCTTTTTTTGTCCATTAGTAGAAGGATGAGTTCCATCATCACTTCTGAAATCCGTTTGCAACCATACCAGACCATCACTCCTCGGAATAATTCCATCGGCCCAAAGATAAGGACCCCACGAGAGCCAGGGTGCCTTTGGATTATTTCCTGTAAAAACTAATTCGGTATCGCCTGTTATTTGTTTTTCTATCAACCATTTAACCGAAAAACCCGATTCATAAGCAAATGGCTCTGGATTAAGAGATGTAGTTGCATAACCACCATAAGTCCGGCTAGAACAATAAACGAGCAAGCAGTTAGGGAATTTTATTTTGATATTATTAACTATGGCTATTAATTCATTCGTTAAAATGTTTGCATGAACCGGAAATGCCTGAGTTGGATTTGCATCTGCTTCTTTTAACCAGCAAACAGTAACTTGCTTTGAAGTTGTGCCCGCTTGTGCTAATCGTTGTTCAATAACGGTCCAGAAATTAGCATTCGGATTAGAAATAATAGCTGCCGTTTGTCCACCCTGTGCACCATCAACAATTATAAGATTCGGATTTTTAGTTTTATAAGTATCAGCAATTGTTTTGAAGTATGAGAACTCCTGAGTTGTATTAGACATTCCAATGGAAAGAAGTACATATTTGCCGAGAAGAGTATCAACATTTCCATTTTTATCGATAGGTTTAATTTGTTTTGAAAGTTCTATGCCAAGAAAATCATGTTTGGCTGGTCTTAAGTTTGAACCGTTAAGATATAGGCCTCCTTGAAAATTTTTGTATAAACCCGATCCCAAATCATTGAGTGGAATTAAACCGGTTGAAGATCTTTGTCCATAAATCGTTATCGATATTAGAATGATTAAACAGCAAGATTTTATTTTTTTTGTCATAAATATCCTGTTCTATCATCTTAAGAAGATCATTTTTTTGGTTGCAGAATAAAATCCGGTTTTTATGGTATAGAAATAAACCCCGCTTGATAATTCTCCATTATCAATTCTCAATTCGCAATTATATATTCCGGCTTGTTTGAATTCATTAACCAGGGTTGTAACTTCTCTACCGAGCATGTCGAAAACTTTTAACGTAACCCAGCTGCTTGAAGGTAATTGATAACTGATAGTTGTATTCGGGTTAAAAGGATTAGGGTAATTCTGATATAACACGATTTCATTTGTAATGTTTGGATCGACTGAAACAGAAGAGGATAATCCAAAGTCGAAATCGGCATATACGGGCAAATGATCCGAACCGTAATAAAGAGCGTCGGCAATTTCCTGTCCGACAGCAGAATTACCGGCATCATTAATAGAGCGGTCGTAATGTTGACCGTCGTTTCCATAAGGAGTATAGCTTCCGTTAATTAATTTAACTTTGCTGTTGTTGTTAGCAAGAGAAGGTGAGATAAGAATAAAGTCGAAGCGATCATCCAATCCGCCGGTTGCACCTCCATCCGGTAAACTTTGCCATCGGGTTGATTGAGTGTGAATTGCTGCATAAATCGGATTATTAAATACACCTGTAATAGGATATGGATCTAAAAAGTATCCACTCGATTCAGCATCGGTCAGTTTTAAGTATGCCGGTTCGAAGGAGCTGTAAAAATTAAAATCGCCGACAATAATGTAATAAGCATTATCAGATAGTGTTGCGGTTCTTCCTCTTAATGTTGTTACTTCCTTCAATCTTCTTTGCTCGTTTGCTGTGCCCGTGCTCGATTTTAAATGTGCCGAATAAATAATTATCGTGTCTTTAGAAAATTTATGAACGAGTTTAAATTCCGAAATATCTCTTTCGGTTTGACCCGGATTTGCCTCAATTACAATTGGTGTGTTCGATAAAAATATAAAGAGAGAATCCTTGTAGAAAACAGCGTTGTTGGTTTCATTAACTGCCTGGTTTGGGATAAACAACCCGGATTTATATTTACTGTTTAAGACACGGTTTAAGAATTGCGATACCGAGTTAGCAGTTTTAATTTCCTGTATAACAAGTATATCCGGTTTTGCTGCCTCAACAATTTTTTTGTAATAAATATTCCTGGAATCGGTTTCGTAATCTGTATAATTCAAAATATTGTAGGTCATTATCCGCGCATTATTCTGAGGGAAAACGGAAACCGATATTATCAATAGAACTATTGCAGGTAATAATTTTTTCATGTAACAATCCTGAATTTTATACTGTTCAAAAATAGAAAAATCGTATTTCTTGAGCGTCATCCCATTTATAGTGAAAACTTTCTTTTTTATATGTAATTTTAATCAAAACAAGAAATTAATTATGCAAAAAGTACTTATTAATTGTTTTTTGATATTAGCGCTTCTCCCCGGATGCGGTAATGATTTTCCGGTTATAGAAAATCTTGGCGGTTCAAATTATCAGCTTACTAATCAGAATGAAAAAGAAGTTCTCTTTCCCGATTTTGTAAAAGGCAAAACCGTTATTGCCGGATATATTTTTACCAACTGCCCGGATATATGTCCATTAACTACAAATAACATGCGTCTTATTCAAGAGCGGCTGGAAAAAGAAGAAGTCGATAATGTTCAATTTGTATCGATAAGTTTTGATCCCGGGAATGATACACCCGGAGTACTTAAAAAATTTGCAGAGATACGAAACCTCGATTTAAACAACTGGACATTTTTAACGGGCGACAAACCTGTTGTTGATAAACTGATGAAACACGTTGGCGTTGTTGCTGTGCCCGGCGATTCAACAGTATTTCCATCGGGCAAAGTATCATATTATTATATTCATACTGATCGTATTCAGCTAATTGACAGCGAAGGGAGAATTAGAAAAAATTATCCCGGCAGCTCAATAAACATTGACGAAATTATTAACGACATCAAATCACTTTGAAGAAGTAAGGAGTTATTATGAGAATCAGATTTATTTTTTATTCACTGTTTTTAATTCCCTTTATAGTTAATGCACAGCAGAATAAAAATCAAAGTTCTAAAATCGAAGTAAAAGATGCATGGATTCGTGTTTCGGCTCAGGGCTCTAATACAGCTCTCTTCTTCGAAGTAGTTAATAATTCCGACAAACCCGATACTCTGCTTGCAGCCGAATCGAACCTGGCGGAAGTAGTTGAAGTTCACGAAACATTTAAGCGCGAAAACGATATGATGGGAATGCGCAAAGTAAATTTTGTTGTTATCCCGCCAAAGAGTACAGTAAAATTTAAACCTCGCGACCTTCATGTTATGCTTATAAAACTGAAGTCCGATTTGAAAGTTGGTGATAAGAGTGAAGTAACATTAGTCTTTAAGAATGCCGGAAAATTAAAAGCAGAAGCTGCTGTCAGGGACATGCAGATGATGATGAACCGTTGATAATTTATTTACGGAGCTTATTTGAAAACACCGTTATATCTTTACACAACAATAATTATAAGCTTGTTATTTATTGTGGTAAACTTATCCGCACAAATAAAAAAGGACCCCTCAGAAAATCTTCCGGGCAATATTAACGGATGGTCCGTTAATGAATCCGACCGCTATTTTGATAATGAAACGCTTTACGATTATATAGACGGTTCCGCTGAAATGTTTTTAAGTTTTGGCTTCTCAAAAGTGTTTAACCGGATTTATTCCCGAGGCAATCAGCCCGATATTTTAGTTGATATCTTCTACATGAATTCCTCTTACGATGCATTCGGCGTGTTTACTCATTCTGTTGGCAAACTTGAACATGAGTTCGGGCAGCAATCCCAGCAAACAGAAGGCGCAATAATTTTCTGGAAAAGTAATTACTATGTTTCAATTCTTTGTCACCCGGAAACAACCGAATCGAGAGAAGCGATTTCGAAACTTGCCGGTGTTGTAGATAAATCGATAAATGAAACAGGAACCTTGCCGGAAGTAATAAATTACATTCCGAAGAGGAATCTTGCTGAAGAGAGCGTGCGGTATTTCCGTCACTATAACTGGATCAACTCGCATACATTTATTTCTAACGACAATATATTTAACATCGACCAGAACACTCACGGAATTCTGGCACGGTACAAAGAGGAAAATGAGAATGCAATATTTCTTCTAATCATGTATCCCGATAATGCTTTGGCGGAATCGGCACTTAAAAATTTTACCGATAATTATAAACCGGAAATTATTCCGGGACAAACATTAAAACTTACAAACGGTTTGTGGATGGAAGTGAAGAGAATAAAAAATTTTATAGCCGGAATATTCGATTCATCCTCTAAGGATTTTACCGATAATATATTAAGCAGTGTGGAATCAATTATAAATAAATAGAGAACCGAGGTTATATGTCACCAAAGAATTTAACAAGGCGCGAATTTATTAAAACAGGAACATTAGCCGCCGCTGCCGGAACATTTCTTTTAAATAATCCGAAATCACTATTTGCAGCAACAGAAGAAAAATCCCGCGTTGTGTTGATCAGAAACAAAATGGTTATAAACGAAGACGGGAAATTGAATTCCGGTATTATTCAGGAGATGCTTGATGAATCGGTAAGAGTTCTTTTTAATACTAAGGAAACAAGTCAGGCATGGAAAAAGATAATTAAGCCGGATGATATTGTTGGAATAAAAACCAATGTGTGGAATTTTTTACGAACACCGCCCGAATTAGAAAACGCTATTAAAAAACGTGTAATGGAATGCGGTGTTGCAGAAGAAAAAATCGGTATTAAAGACCGTGGTGTTCTACGCGATCCGATCTTTCAAAATGCAACCGCGCTTATTAATTCGCGACCAATGAGAACTCATTACTGGTCGGGTGTGGGAAGTTTGATTAAGAACTATATTATGTTTGTTGACAAGCCGTCCGACTGGCATGACGATTCTTGTGCAGACTTAGCCGCTTTATGGAAACTTCCAATTGTTGCAGACAAAACACGTTTAAATATTCTGGTTATGCTAACGCCGCAATTTCATAACATCGGTCCGCACGGTTTTAGTCCTGAATATGTCTGGAGATATTATGGTTTAATTGTTGGTGTTGATCCTGTTGCGTGCGATGCTGTAGGACTAAAAATTATCGAAGCAAAGAGAAAAGAATATTTTGGTGAAGATAAACCTTTAAATCCTCCAGCAAAGCATATTGAACTTGCCGATACAAGACATCATCTTGGCAATGCCGGTATGAAGAAAATAGATTTGATTAAAATCGGTTTCGAAGAAGGAATATTTATTTGATTTAGTTGAACCGGCAGAATTGATTTCCGCCGGTTCATTTTTGTACAAAAGTTATTTTGTTATATCTATAATCCAATCGCCAATTATTTTGAGAGCATCCGGCGAAAATGTTTCTTCAATTTCACCATATTCATTTGGAGAACCAGTCTTACTATTCTGAAATAAATGATTTAATCCGGGCAGTTGAACGGTTTTGAAATTTTTATTACCGGCAATTTTTAATGCTTCTTCTATCCCGCGTAAATTTTCTTTGGGCGGCACCTGTAAGTCCTTTTCACCATTAAGTGCGAGAACCGGAATCTGAATATTTTCTAAATATTCTTTCGGATCGAACTTAAGAAAAAATCTGAACCAAGGGCTTAAGAGCGTTCTTACCGATTGCTCAAAGTTTCCGCGGCTGTATTCGGGTTGTTTTTTCTCTTCTTCGGTTAAATTTGCAATCTGATCTTCAAATAATTTTTCAAGCTCTTTAAATGCAAGCGCACTATCCGGTTGTTCAACTACAATTTTATATGCCGCTTTATTTGTTTTAACACTTTCTTCAACTTTATCGGGTGGCGTTCCGTTGGCTTTTAATATTAGCTCTGTTTGCAATGCAAGCAAGTCGCTTCCCCTCATTCCCGGGCCGGAAAGCAATACAATGAATGCAACATCATTGGAATTTGAAGCTGCCATTGGCGCAATCATTCCGCCTTCGCTATGACCGATAATCCCGATTTTTGCCGGATCGACTTCTTTACGTGTTTTAAGATATTCCACGGCAGCCAATGCATCGGTTACAAAATCAACAGATGTTGCTTCAGCAAAATTTCCGGTTGATTTACCAACACCCCGATCATCGAAACGCAATACAGCAATTCCATTGAGCGATAGATAATCTGCAATTACTAAAAATGGTTTGTGCTCGAAAATAGTTTCATCTCTATCCTGAGCGCCCGATCCGGTTACCATTACTACAGCGGGAAATTTTTTATTCTCTTTGGGATAAGTGAATGAACCCGCTAACTTAATGTCGGCTGATTTGTTTTCGAACACAACCTCTTCATCGTTGTATGGAAAAGGCGGTTTGGGTGTTTGAGGTCTTTTAATCTCTGTAAGCTTTTCAACTTTTTTTAGATTGAGCGGCAGAGTTAATGTTGCTTGCTTAAATATGCCAACAATAACCATGCTGTCTTTCTCAATTTTACCGGCGTATTTCGCCATTATTGATGAGACTTCGAACTTTACACTATCTTCCGTTACAGTTATAGAACTCACCGGAATATTTTCTACGCTCTGGTCCGGACTATCGAGCTTTGCTGTAATAAGACCTTTTTCATCTGTCGTAGTCTTTAATACAAGTCGAAGCGTCACCCCGCCAATCTTCAGCTTTCCTTCCCAGAGATCTGTCTGCTGAGCAGTTAATACTGTTGTGGATAAAATAAATAATACGACAACCATAAAAATTCTGTTCATCATTAATCCTCCCGATTAGATTCTTTATCTGATTCTGTTTTCATTGTTTCAGAATTGTCTGAACCGTTGTTAACTCTGCCTGATTTTTTTAATGCATCCTTAAGCAGATACTCAATCTGCGCATTGATGCTTCTAAAATCATCAGCCGCCCACTTTTCTAAAGCGGTATAAATAGTTTCATCTATTCTAAGCAGAAATTTTTTCTTATCAGCCATTTTAAGCCCTTAAGTTACAGCTCCGCCGGAACGTTGTTGCGATGAAACATACCATGCCAGCAAAATCATCCATGGATATTTATCCAGAAGCTCCGACCTCTTCTGAATATAAAACTCGGTTCTATCATTCCAGGAAAATTTGTCTTTAATAAGCACCAGACATTCTTCCGCTGAATTCTGGATCCCGTAAGAGCCCTTGAAAAATTTAAAAAATATTTTTAGTTCTTCACCCATCGGCAGAGAAACAATTCCGCCCGACTTAAATCCTTTTTTTTTATAAGAAGCAAAAGGAAGCTGCTTGCTAGCCTCCTTAATTTCAATTGCATTCTTCCAAAAGCTTGGACGGTAAACGAACCATTTTTTATTACCCCACGCAATTTCAAAATCCGATCCGTACCATTTAGGGTAATTAATAGAAGCGATAATTTCTTCTTCGCATTTTAACTCGTAATCCCTCTTAAGGAATTTAAGTTGAGTTAGTAAGAGAGTTCGACCCATATAGTCCGATAATTTTTTTTCGGTTTCCATATCAAATGTTTCTTATTGATAAAGTGTTCCGGTGTTAATTACCGGCTGTGCTTGTGTTTCCGACACCAGAGCTACCAATAAATTATTCACCATTGTTGCTTTTTTATCTTCATCAAGAGCTACGATATGTTGTTCGCTTAAAGCTTTCAGAGCCATTTCAACCATTCCAACGGCGCCCTCAACAATTTTTGTTCTGGCTGCAACTACTGCCTGTGCTTGCTGGCGTCTTAACATTGCCTGTGCAATTTCCGGCGCGTATGCAAGGTGACTTATTCTGGATTCGATAATTTCTACGCCGGCAATGGACAATCGTGTTTGAACTTGTTTCTTCAATTCCTCAGAAATTTCCTGAGTGTTTCCTCTTAGGGAATGTTTCTCATCTTCGGATGAATCGTATGCGTAATCGGATGCAAGTCCGCGTATTGCGGTCTCGCTTTGAATTGCTACGAATTGTTCGTAATTCTGAACATCAAAGATTGCACGTGCGGAATCAACAACACGCCATACAATTACTGCAGCAATTTCAATCGGATTTCCATGAAGGTCATTTACCTTAATTTTTTCGCTGTTGAAGTTGTGAATACGGAGAGAAACCTTTTTCTTTTCTGTAAATGGATTAACCCACCAGAATCCTGAATCCCTGATGGTTCCGATATACTTTCCGAAAAGTATAAGAACCCTCGAATCGTTTGGCTGGATTATAGTAAATCCGCCGAAAAATATGAAAAGTATTACTAGTAGGGGAATAAAGATCCATAATATCCAGGCCTCTTCAGTTTTAATTCCCTGAACTAGAAGATATGCTTCAAAAATAAATCCCGCAATAACAACAAATAACATGAAGAATCCGTTAAGTTTTTTTGCTGTTTTTTCTGCAATTGTTTCCATTTTTCCTACCCCATTTAATTTGCTATCGTAATGATATTATATTGATAGCTCAATGTCAAGAGAAATCTTAGAAAATTTCGAAATTTCTTAAACGCGGTACATTTCTTTACTATCCGGCATTTTAAAAACAAAAAGCCCCGCTATTGCGGGGCTCTATAATTACATCTAGAATTATCTATTCTTAGCGAATTACTTTTACGTCAGCTGCTTGAAGCCCTTTTGGACCCTGGTTAACAGTGAATTCAACTTTATCGTTTTCGTTTAAGGTCTTGTAACCTTCGCCTGTAATTGACTGATAATGTACGAATACATCATCTCCGCCATCCTGAGAAATGAAACCAAAACCTTTAGTACTATTGAACCATTTAACTGATCCTTGTTTGCGCTCTGCCATAACAGATGCTCCTTTGTAAATTGTTTATAGATTGATTTTTTACGACAGGGCTTTAAAAAATTACTGAAGGGTTCGAACGGATTTACGTCTACATCTACATCAACTTCTAAAACTACTGCCATTACGGATGTAAACATACAACTAATTAAATTAGAAACCTAATTTATAAAGATATGACTGTCCGAAAGACGGGTGTTAATTAATGGTTCTCTCGTTTCAGTACTTCAGACTAATTCTTCTTTTGGAAGAGATATAGAAAAAGTTGTAGTTTCATTTGGTTTGGAATTAACAAAGACCGAACCCCCGTGTAATTCGATTATCGATTTAACAACAGAAAGACCAAGCCCCACGCCGCCGCTTTTTTTTGTTCTTGATTCATCGGCCCTATAAAATTTATCGAATATTTTTTCAACTTTGTCCGGCTCAATACCGCACCCACTGTTGGTTATACTAATATTTATTTTTTCCGAAATTTCTTTGGATGTTATTTCAATAGTCGATTTTTCGATGCCGTATTTAATTGCGTTATCAATAATATTATAAAGAGCCTGTTTGATTAATCCGGTATCAATGTTAATGATAATGTCCTTAGATAAATTCAGCGAAATGTACATCCCCCTTTCTCTGGCAACCATCTTCATGTTATCAACAACGGATTTTAAAAACGTTGATAGTTCAACCGGGCAACGTTCAAGTTTTATTAAATCCTTTTCGCTTTTGGAGATAAAGAAAAGGTTATCGATTATCCTTATCATCCGGAGAGTTTCTTCGTAATTGCTCTGAAGAACTTCGATATAGCGTTCTTTAGATTTTTCTGATTTTAATGCAATCTCAATTTCACCCCGTAGAATTGTGAGCGGTGTTTTTAATTCGTGTGCAGCGGCTAAAGAAAATTCATTCATATACTCAACGGATTTTTTTATTCTTCCAATCATTTCATTCATAGTATTTACAAGCCGCCCGAATTCATCTTTATAATTACCGCCGGGAATAATCTCTTTAAGGTTATGAGCAGTTATTTCCGAGGTCTTTAAAATTATTTTGTCAATCCGCGAAAGTGATTTGTAAGAAATTACAAATCCGCCGGCAATTGATATAATAAAAAACAACGGGGCAATAATTAAGTATAACTCATTCAATAAACCAAGCATCTGTTCTATTTGATCGGTCGGGTAAGCAACAATAACACTGTATCCCCTTCCTCTTAAAATACAAAGCCGTATAGGGTGTTCCGATAATTTCGGGTTATAATATTTTATTATTTTATTTTGATTAGACTGTTCTGCTTTAATTTCATTTCCGACAAGATTTGCCGATTTGAAAACAACTCCAGCTAAAGAAGAGATTTGTATAAACGTGTTTCTTCTGTTAAATACTATTGCATCGTAAATAATATCCCAGATCAGTTCGTCCTTGCTTTTATAAATTGAGTCGGGTTGAAAAGTCTCGAGGTCGAAATGTTTTTCTTCAATTCCTCTTAAAATTGCTTTTGCCTGGGATTCTATGTTTGAATCGAGCGCAGCTTCCGATTTTTGTAAAATGTAGAAATAAATGACAACACCAAGAATAGTTTCCAGAACAAGGAATACCGCAGCATACCAGAGGGCAATTTTGAAACGTGATGAAGTAAAAAATAATTTTAATCGGTTGATCATAGCGATCAGTTAATCTTTTATTGAATAACCCATTCCGCGTACTGTCCGGATAAATGGTTTGCCGTCTTTATTTGTAAGTTTGTTTCTAAGCTTGTTTATATATACATCAATTACATTTGTTCCGCTATCGAAGTGATAATCATAAACATGTTCAATTAATTTTGTCCTCGATACAATTTTATTCTTATTTCGTAATAAATACTCTAGTATAGAATATTCTTTCGGGGTAAGCATTACTTCTTCGCCAGAGAGAGATGCTTTGTGGGCAACAAGATCAAGCTGAAGTTCGCCGGCTTTAAGAATATTTTCTTTGATAAAATCCTTACGCCTTAATAATGCACGAACGCGGGCTGTTAGTTCCTCAAATAAAAATGGTTTTGTAAGATAATCGTCCGCACCGCTGTCAAGTCCTTCTATTTTACTTTTAGTACTGTCTTTAACCGTTAGAAGCAGAACCGGAGTTGTTATGCCGCCCTTTCTTATTTCTCTTACATAATCTATTCCGTTCATAAAAGGCATCATTATATCAGAAATAATCAAATCATATTCGTTACTGTAAGTTAATTCCAATCCTTCTTTTCCATTGAAAGCAGTATCAACCTTATAAAGTTCTTCTTCCAAACCTTTCTTAATAAATGAAGCAACTTTCTTTTCGTCTTCTAAAACTAAAATTCTCATATGCTTAATATAAAAAAAGAGAGAGATTTAATCTCTCTCTTAAGCAGTCCGGGATATTAATCGGTTGGTTATTTTTTAGTAGGGGGTTCTTTTTTGGTTATGGGTTTCTTGTGTTCTGCTTTTGGCTCTGCATGTTTCTTTGTTGAATCCTTTGCCGGTTTCTTTTCTTTAGCGGACGGTTCTACCTTTTGTGTTGCCGGAGTAACTTTCTTTTCTGCCGGCTTTACCGTTTCAGTTTTTGATTTTACCGGCTCTGATTTCTTTTGTGGCTGTGCCTGTGCATAAAGTGTTGCAGAGAATGCAACAATTACCAATAATGCGACTAACTTTTTCATTTGATGCTCCTTTATTTTGTTTTAATGACAACCGAAACATATTATTACAACATTAAGGGGATCTTAAAAAAAGATTAAAAAATTTTAATGTTCGGGAAGGAAGAGTATTATTAGATGGAATCGAGTAATAAGAAGGGAGAATGACGTCCACGTTAAAAATCTAAATAATATAATTGTGTGTTTAAGAGATAATAGCGTGTTTAACCATTTCTTTAATTCCTGTTTCCGGGGTTACGGGTGTAAAGTTAAACCGCTTGTTAAACTTAGAACTATTGAAGAAATAATCCCTTTCGAATTGATATGAAACATCTTTCAATTCGCTAAGAATTGGAATGAATAGACCGAGCAAACCCATCATAGCAGAGGAAACCTCCTGTATCTTCTTCTCTTTATTCATTTCCCGCATCATTATCTCTACCCATTTTCTTGATGTAAGCTTTTGATCGGTAGTAGGTAAGTGCCACGCCTGATTAAATGCATCAGGTGTATTGCCCAGCAGCGCAACAGCCTTGCCAATATCTTTGTTGTATGTAAAATTATGAATCACATCAAGTTTGCCGAGCCATTGCGGATTTTTATTTTTTAATAAGTTATTCAAAACAGATTGAGTTAGGAAACTTCCGGTAACGCCGGGTCCGTAAAAATCTGCTCCCCTTGCAACAATTGCACGCACTTCATTTCTGTCAACAGCATTCATAAGCATTCTAAAAATTTCTGCACGGACTTTCCCCTTTTCTGAAACAGGTTTAACAGGAGTCACTTCGGTCATGTTAGACAGATGTTCCGGATCGTACATATAAACGTTATCAACAAAAACAATCCTGGAATTATGACGCTTGCATGATTCGATAAGGCTTTTCATAAATCGTGGCCATTTTTCCTTCCACACTTTTATCTTGTATTCAAATCCAACAGTTACATAAACAGTCTCAGAACCTTTAACGGCTTCATCAAGCATTGATGGATTGGATATATCAGCTTGCATCAACTGATCGGTCTCGTTCACCTTTTTCGGATTTCGGCCGACTACTCTTATCTCTTTTGTATAATTGAATAACTCGCGTGTAATTTCTGTTCCGGCTCCACCACCGCCGCCAAGTATCGTCTGCATAAATTCCTCTTTATTTTTTTATGCTAACTGAAATATTTGTAAAATTGTATTGCCGATCAAAACGTTCGAGAGGAATTTAATGAAAAAAATATATACAGTTTTTTTGCTTGTATTTGTAGTAACGGTAAATACCGGACAGACTAAAAATGCAAACTACGATTCAACTCTTGCAAAAAGTTTGGGCGCGGATAATTTTGGAATGAAATCTTATGTCTTTGTTATCCTAAAAACCGGCTCTTACAATCCCCAGGAAAAAGAAATAAGGGATAGCTTATTTGCCGGTCACATGAAAAACATAAACCGGTTGGTGGAAGAGAAGAAATTAATTGTCGCCGGACCGTTCGGTAAGAATGATTTACAGTACCGTGGATTATTTATTCTTGATGCTAAAGATATTGAGGAAGCCAGGGCGCTTGTTAGTACCGACCCAGTAGTTAAAGCAAATATATTCGATTATGATTTAATCCCATGGTATGGATCCGCGGCACTTCCGGAATATTTGAAAGCAGCGGATAAAATATGGAAGGTTAATCCATAAGGATTATCAAGTGTTTCTATTGGCGTGGAGTTTATTATATTCCAGATGAACTTTAAAGCCAAGAATTTTTTTATTAATAAAAACAACTTATAAAGCGACCCAAATTTATGCTGACATATATTCTGTTTATCATCGGTTTTTATATACTAATTAAAGGAGCGGATCTTCTGGTTGACGGTTCGGCTTCAATTGCTAAGAAACTTAGTATATCGAACATAGTAATTGGTTTAACAATTGTTGCCTTCGGAACATCGGCACCTGAATTAATTGTAAATATATTTGCCTCCGTCCAGGGAAATACCGAGATAGCAATAGGAAATGTTCTGGGGAGTAATATTGCCAACATCCTTTTAATATTAGGTATTGCCGCAATCATTTATCCAATTTCTGCTAAAAAAAATACCGTTCTTAAAGAAATTCCATTCAGTCTGCTTGCGGCATTACTTGTTGCAATAACTGCAAATGATATGTTGATTGACGGAAATACTACTTCGGCAATTACAAGAATAGACGGACTTGTTTTCATCGGATTTTTTATAATATTTCTTTATTACACGTTCAGCATAACCAAATCTGATACTGATATTAATGAGACTCCGGTTAAGGAATTAAGTAATACAAAGTCTTTACTATACATTTTAACCGGATTAATCGGACTGGTTGTGGGCGGCAAGTGGATTGTTGATGGCGCGGTAAAGATAGCTGAGAGTTTTAATGTAAGTCAATCTTTAATTGGCTTAACGGTTGTTGCTGTTGGTACATCACTTCCCGAATTAGCAACTTCGGCGGTTGCAGCATATAAGAAACAAACTGATATAGCTATTGGGAATGTTGTCGGTTCAAATATTTTTAATGTTTTCTGGATTCTTGGTGTAAGCGCAATAATAAGACCGCTTCCATTTAATATCACCTCCAATGCCGATTTATTTGTGAACATTCTTGCCAGCATTATTCTTTTCTTTGCAATGTATGTTGGTAAAAAACATGTTCTTGAAAGATGGCAAGGCGTCATTCTCTTACTCTTTTATATCAGCTATATAACATATTTAGTATTTACAAGGTAGAATAATTTTCGGTAGAGCCATTACCGGTTTTCAAAATTCATTATGGAACAACTCGTAACATCAGAATTCAAGCTTGGAATAATTGCCGGCGGACAGTTGGGTAAATTAATTGCGCTTGCTGCCAGCAATTGGGATGTTAAAACATATATTCTGGATAATGACGAACATTGCCCCGCATCAACTGTATGTACAAAGTTTGTGAAAGGAAATCCAACCGATTTTGATTCGGTTTATCAATTCGGCAAAATGGTTGATATGCTTACGTTCGAAATGGAGAATATAAACATTGATGCACTTATTAAACTAAAGAACGAAGGTAGGATTATTAATCCGGATCCGGATATTTTAAGAATTGTTCAGGACAAAGGGCTTCAAAAAGAATTCTATAAAAAGAATAATATTCCCACATCAACATTCAGTCTGTTTGAAAACAGAAATGATATTATTAAAAAAGTTGAATTGGGCAGCTTGCAAATCCCATTTGTTCAAAAACTCAGAAAAGGCGGCTATGACGGAAGAGGGGTTGCAGTTATTCGAGAATCAGAAGACCTTAATAAACTGTTAAATGGTTCCTCGGTTGTAGAAAATTATATTGATGTTCACAAAGAAATTTCTGTAATAGTAGCAAGAAATAGAAATGGAGAAGTAAAATCTTTTCCTGTTGTTGAAATGGAATTTAACAAAGACAAACATCTGGTTGAGGAGCTTATTTGCCCAGCTTCATTAGATGATGATATTGCAAATAGCGCAACAGACATTGCTTATAGTTTAATAAATGATTTTAATCTTTGTGGACTTTTAGCCGTGGAAATGTTTGTTGATAGAGAGAATAATCTTTGGGTAAACGAAATTGCTCCGCGTCCCCACAACAGCGGTCATCATACAATAGAGAGTGTTATAACTTCACAATACGAACAGCTACTAAGGGCTATTTTCAATTTTCCGCTTGGAGATACTCACATTAAAAAACCTTCTGTAATGATTAACTTACTTGGCGAGCCGGGGTATGAAGGAAAAGTAAAATATGAAGGTCTTACAGACTGTATGAAAATAGAGGGGGTAAAGATTCATCTTTATGGAAAAAAAATTACGAAGCCGTATCGTAAGATGGGACACGTTACAATCCTTTCCTCATCTATTGAAGAAGCTAAAAGAAAAGCAGAAATTGTAAAACAAAAAATTAAGGTTAAGTCATGGTAAAACCTTTAGTAAGTATTATTATGGGCTCGGACTCCGATCACTCTGTTATGCAGCAAGCAGCAGATATCCTAAATGAATTTGAGGTTCCATTTGAAATAACAATTGTATCAGCACACAGAACACCAAAAAGACTTTATCAATTTTCTGAAGAAGCGCATAAGCGTGGAGTTGAAGTAATTATAGCCGGCGCCGGAGGTGCAGCGCACTTACCCGGTATGGTTGCATCAATTTCTCCTCTTCCAGTAATTGGGGTTCCTATTAAATCATCAAATTCGATTGATGGATGGGATTCTATTCTCTCAATTCTTCAAATGCCGGGCGGTGTTCCGGTTGCAACCGTTGCCTTGAATGGCGCCAGGAATGCCGGTCTGCTTGCAGTTCAGGTATTGTCCACAAAAGACAAATTGCTGCAAGATAAAGTTTCAAAATATAAAGAGAAGTTAAATGCTGAGGCCCTTGAGAAAGCGAAAAAGATGGAGAAAAAATTTTTAAAACCATAGTACATTACTTCCTAATAATTTTGTATAAAATTTATTCTGCTTGATCTATGAATTAATTTAAAAGAAGTTCGCGGTTTTCTTAAAGAAATGAAGGAACGATATATTTTATCTACTTGTTAGAAATCGAAAAAAGAAATTAAAAACGAAAGACAAAGCTATCATTATTATAGACGCTATCCGTAAAATAACTTTTAATGCGGGACAATATTATTATTATAGTAAATTTTTCATAAATAGTTGAATAAGAATAGTTTAGATCTAATAACTAAATAAGAGGTACAAAATGAAAAGAATAACGGTTGCAAAAGGTGATGGTATCGGGCCGGAAATAATGGATGCAACACTAAAAATTATTTTAGCAGCGGGGGCGCATATTGAAATTGATGAAATAGAAGTCGGTGAAAAAGTTTATCTCGCCGGAAATTCATCTGGCATAGCAAAAGAGTCGTGGGATATTATAAGAAGAAATAAGGTTTTCCTGAAAGCTCCCATTACAACACCACAGGGAGGTGGCTATAAAAGTCTTAATGTTACTACAAGAAAATTCCTTGGACTTTATGCTAATGTAAGACCATGTGTTAGTTTATATCCATTCGTTAGAACCAAACACCCAAATATGGATGTGGTTATTATTCGTGAAAACGAGGAAGACTTGTATGCAGGAATTGAACATCAGCAAACCGACGAAGTAGTTCAATGTCTAAAACTTATAAGCAGACCCGGTTCAGAGAAAATAATAAGATATGCATTTGAGTATGCTAAACAATATGGAAGGAAAAAAGTTACTTGCTTTACAAAAGATAATATTATGAAGCAAACAGATGGATTATTCCATAAAGTATTCGATGAAATTGCTAAAGAATATCCCGAGATAGAGAATGAACATTGGATAGTTGATATTGGTTCTGCAAAACTTGCTGATACTCCAGAAGCATTTGACGTAATAGTACTCCCAAATCTTTATGGTGATGTTTTATCAGATGTGGCAGCACAAATTGCCGGTTCAGTGGGATTAGCCGGTTCGGCAAACATTGGTGAAGAATGCGCAATGTTTGAAGCCATTCATGGTTCGGCACCAAGAAGAGCAAATCAAAATCTTGCTAATCCATCAGGACTCTTACAAGGAGCTATTTTAATGTTAGTTCATATCGGACAGAATGGTGTGGCAGAGAAAGTTCAAAACGCATGGTTAAAAACCATTGAAGATGGCATTCATACTTATGATATTTTTAAAGAAGGAGTAAGTAAACAAAAAGTTGGGACTAAAGAATTTGCCGATGCTGTGATTGAAAGACTCGGGCAGAAACCATCTCAGCTAAAAGAAGTAAATTATGAAAAAGATTCTGCGCTTAAACTTCCGAAATATGAAAGAAAAGCTCCGGCAAAAAAAGAATTAATTGGCGTTGATATTTTTGTTCACTGGGGTGGAATCAATCCGGATGAATTGGCGAAGCTGATGAAGAAGATCGAAAATGAAAACGTAAAACTTTCGATGATTACAAACCGCGGAATAAAAGTATGGCCGGAGGGATTTGAAGAAACTTTTTGCACGGATCACTGGAGATGTCGTTTTAAACACAAAGATGGTAATTCCATAACTAAAAAAGATATAATTGATTTACTTACACGAGCTGAAGAAAATAATGTTGATACCATCAAAACAGAAAATTTATATTCTTTTGATGGAGTTCCGGCATTTTCACTTGGTCAGGGACAATAAAAACCCACCAATTTTGTTTAACATCCGTTTAGATAACTATATTATGCCCGGTGAAAAAACACCGGGTTTTCTATAAAGTTCTTGATTTTATATATCAATCAAAAAATATTATGAATAAATGATGAGAGAAAAAATAAAACAGTTTGTTGAAAAAAATTCTGAACTACAAAGAGAAACTACAAAACAATATTGTAGAAAAAGTAAAAAAGCTTCAATAGTAATTATCGGATCAAAGAATCTCTTTCTGTCACATTACATAAAAAGCCAGGACTGATTAACGAAATCTATCAGTACAATTATTCATAAATGCTTTTTTTAAGCGAAAGCAATGAAGGAACGTTTTCAAACAGGTTTTTGTTAATTATTATGAAAATATTAAAGGGAAATAGAGAAAATGAAAGACAAAGTAATTCTGATTACAGGAGCCAACCGGGGAATTGGTAAAGAAGTAGCAAAAGAACTTGCTAAATCGGGTGCTAAACTTTATTTGGCCGGCCGTTCAATAAACTCTGCAAATGATGCCAGAGAAGAAATAATTAGAGAAACGAATAACGAAAATATTTTTGTTAGAGAGCTTGATCTTTCCTCACCGGAATCGATCCGGAAATTTGCCGATTCATTTAATAAAGAAGAGAACAAACTTGATGTTTTAATCAACAACGCCGGCTTATGGTCTGATAAAAAACAAATAAGTGATTTTGGAGCAGAGATGACTTTTTCGGTTAATGTAATCGGTCATCAGCTTCTTACAAAACTTCTTATTGACAAATTAAAGAATGGCGCGCCATCAAGAATTATTAATGTAGCATCACATTTCGCCGGCGGTTTAGAAATAGACGACGTTAACTTCGTAAAAAGAAAATACAGCGGAACACTTGCATACAAAAACACAAAACAAGCTAACAGAATGTTAACCCGTGAGTGGGCAAAGCATCTTGAGAATGATAACATCACAGTCTATTCAATGACACCGGGATTTATTCCATCGACAGATCTTTTTAGAGATCAGAATTTTATTGGCAAAGCTCTTCTGAAGTTATTCGGATTAATTGAAGGTAGAACAATTCAACAGGGCGCCGATACAATTGTATGGCTTGCGTCAACCGAAACAATTCCGGGAAGCAACGGAGGATTTTTCAAAGACAGAAAAGAAGAGAAATGTAAATTTCTTAATCCCTCCGAAGAAAAAAAGTTGTGGGATAAATGCGAAGAATTTGTGGCAAGGGTTTAATTAGACCTTTCTATTTATAATAGACGGCTTTCCGCTTCAATTCAGAATAAAAGGAATTTATGTTAAGAGAAAAGATAAAAGTATTTACTGAGAATGCCCGGTTTCAAAATTTTATAATCGGGCTTATAGTATTCAACGCAATTACAATCGGATTTGAAACATCGGATAAGATAATGAGCTCTTTCGGAAGCGAGCTGCTTCTGATAGATAAAATAATACTGATAATTTTTGTTGTTGAACTCGGTCTTAAACTTTATGCTAACCGGCTGTCGTTTTTCCGCAACGGCTGGAATATTTTTGATTTTTCAATTGTTGCAGTAGCGTTGTTACCTGCATCAGGAATTTTTGCCGTTCTCCGCTCGTTAAGAATTTTTCGTTCGCTCAGACTTATTAAAAACGTACCAAAGCTTCGTTTTATAGTTGAATCTTTATTTCATTCGCTTCCAAGTCTGCTTTGGATTTTTGTTTTACTGGCGTTGGTCTTTTATGTCTTTGCAGTAATAGGCACAAAACTGTTCAGCGATATGTTTCCCCAATGGTTTGGAACACTGGGAGCTTCAATGTTCACACTGTTCCAAATAATGACTCTGGAGGGATGGGCAGATATTTCGAGAGAAATAATGGGCCGGTATCCTCTTGCAAACATCTATTTTATTCTGTTTATTCTGCTTGCTTCTTATACTACGCTGAATATTTTTATTGCCATTGTAGTAAATACAATGAGCGAGGTGCAGCAGAAAATTTCAACGGAGAATGTTGATAAGATAGAAACAATAATTCAGGATGAAAATGTGGAATTGAGAAACGATATCAGAATGTTAAAAGAGCAGATTATCAAACTGGAAGAAAAAATTACAAAGAGAGTTATTTAACAAATTTATCGAGAGGTGTTCTGCAATGAAAAAAATTTTTATGGAATCATTTCTTGAAAAAATTGAAAAGGTTGGGAATAAACTTCCAAATCCGACAACACTATTTGCTCTCTTTGCGTTAGGTGTTATAATACTTTCGTGGGTTGTATCTCAATTCGATTTTTCAGTTATACTCCCCGGTTCAAATAAAGAAATTCGTCCGGTCAGTCTTCTTTCGATCGAAGGATTTCACCGTATCATAACAAGCTTAATTACAAACTTTACATCATTTGCGCCGTTGGGAACAGTCCTTGTTTCACTTCTTGGAATTGCAGTTGCAGAGCACAGCGGATTAATCGGCACCTCTCTTCGATTAATAGTAATTAAAGCTCCAAAAAAACTCCTAACCTTTGTAGTTGTATTTGCTGGAATTTTATCAAACACGGCTAGCGAAATTGGTTACGTTCTTCTTGTTCCATTATCGGCAATGATTTTTCTTGCGGTAGGAAGGCACCCGATAGCCGGACTTGCCGCAGCATTTGCCGGAGTGTCTGGTGGTTATAGTGCAAACTTATTACTGGGAACGATCGATCCTTTATTAGCGGGACTTACACAGGAAGCCGCGCATATAATTGATATGTCCTACGAAGTAAATGCAGCGGCAAACTATTACTTCCTTTTTGTATCAACCTTTTTTATTGCTGGCGTAGGAACCTGGATAACAGAAAAAATTATAATTCCGCGGTTAGGAGAATACAAAGGAAATGTTAAGCCGGAAGAAATTAAACCCCTGTCCGCTGAAGAGAAAAAAGGACTTGTCTATTCATCTGTTGCCGTTGCAATTTTTGTTGGGATAATTCTGTTGGGAATAATTCCCGAAAACGGATTTCTTCGCGATCCCAAAACCGGCAGCATTCTTAAGTCACCTTTCTTAAGCGGAATAGTTGCATTCATTTTTATGGGGGGTGTTGTTGCGGGACTCGCTTACGGAATTGGCGCAAAAACAATTAAGTCCGATAACGATGTTGTAAAGGGAATGAGCAAATCGATGGAGACTCTCGGCTCATATATTGTTCTTGTCTTCTTTGCCGCGCAGTTCGTCGCATTTTTCAACTGGACCAATCTTGGTCAAATTTTGGCTGTTGAAGGTGCAATGGCATTGAAAGCATCGGGACTTGGACCAATTCCGCTAATGATTCTCTTTATAATTATTACAGCGGTATTAAATCTATTTATTGGCAGCGCCTCTGCTAAATGGGCAATTATGGCGCCGATATTTGTTCCGATGTTTATGCTTCTTGGTTATTCACCGGAACTTGTTCAGGCGGCTTACAGGGTTGGAGACAGCGTTACAAATATTATCGCACCGATGATGTCATACTTCGCGTTAATCATAGCGTTCATTAATAAGTATGATGAGAAAGCGGGTATAGGAACACTAATTGCAACAATGCTTCCATATACAATTTCATTCTTTATTGTGTGGACAATATTATTTGTTGTTTGGTTTATGCTAGGATTGTCGCTCGGTCCCGGTGCAGAACTTTTTATTCAATAAAAAAAAGAATTGTCAAGAAGGAATTAAAAATGAAAGTAGGAATAATAGGAAGTGGAATGGTGGGTGCAACATCGGCTTATGCAATTATGTTGCGCAAAGCTGCAAGTGATATTGTACTTATTGATGCAAATGAAAAGCGCGCAATTGCCGAAGCTCAGGATATAATGCACGCCGTTCCTTTTGCAGCGGCAACAGATATTTATGCCGGCAGTTATGAGGATTTAAAAAATGCAAAAGCTGTTGTAATTGCCGCTGGTGCGAGCCAGAAGCCGGGCGAAACAAGATTAATGTTGATGGAAAAGAACGCCGCAATTATGAGAGATATTATCTCCAAAACTGCCGAAGTAAATCCAGATGTGATTTTTCTTGTTGCGACAAATCCCGTTGATGTGATTACTCACATTTGTATTAACATTGCAAAGGAATTTGGAATTCCTTCAACTAAAGTTATTGGAAGTGGAACCACACTCGACACCGCGCGCTTCAGGTCTTTGCTTGGAAATTATATAGGAGTTGATCCGCAGAATGTACACGCTTATGTAATTGGGGAACACGGTGATTCAGAAGTTCTTTGCTGGTCTAATATTGATATTGGTGGAGTAGCCCTTGAGGATTTTATCGCATACAGAAACATTGAATTCAGTGATGAAATAAAAAACAAAATTGATGACGGCGTTCGAAATGCAGCATATAAAATAATTGAGGGAAAGGGTTCAACTTACTACGGTGTTGCCGGAGCTATTGCAAAACTTGTTGATGTAATTAACCGCGATAATCGTGCTGTGCTTACGGTCAG
>JAGXSM010000216.1 GCA_018333725.1 Melioribacter sp.
GGGATTGAAGTACCATTTGAAAATTTGATTCTGGCTGGTGATTGGACAATTCCAACTTTACCGGCAACAATTGAAAGTGCAGTTTTGAGTGCTCATAATGCAAAGGAAAAAATATTAAATCATATCGGACATCTGTAAACACCTGAATATAAATAAACAAATCTTATTCATTTTATCACGGAGGAATTATGTCCGGATTAAAACAAAAACTTCAAGAAAAAATTCTGGTTGAAAAACCTCGAACCGAAAAGCTTCTTAAAGAGTATTCCAATGTAAAAGTCGATGAAGTAAACATTGGCCAAATTATTGGCGGCATGAGAGATATAAAAAGTTTAGTAACGGATGTTTCTTATCTCGATCCATTTGAGGGCATTCGCTTCAGAGGTTTAACGATCCCGGAAGTATTTGAGAAATTACCAAAAGATGCCGGTAATGAAATGCCGTCAGTTGAAGGATTCTTTTATTTCCTATTAACCGGTGATATGCCAACTTACAAGGAAGTTGATGAGGTTAAAGAGGAATTTAATTCAAGAAGAAAAGTGCCGGATTTTGTTTTCAATATTTTAAAATCGATGCCGGCAGATTCACACCCGATGACAATGTTTTCAGCAGCAATTCTTTCCATGAACAAAGATTCACTCTTCGTAAAAAAATATCATGAGGGTGTTAAGAAAAATGTTTACTGGGAATATTATTACGAAGATGCAATGAATCTTCTTGCTAAATTACCGGAAATAGCTGCATTTATTTATCGGCTCAAATATAGAAACGGTGATATAATTCCACCTGATCCAAAGCTTGATTTCGGTGCTAATTTTGCTCACATGATGGGTATTGCTAAACCATACGATGAAGTAGCAAGAATGTATTTTATACTTCATAGTGATCATGAAAGCGGAAATGTAAGCGCTCATACCGGTCATTTAGTTGCAAGTGCATTATCAGATATCTATTATGCAATAAGTGCGATGTTAAACGGTTTAGCCGGTCCATTGCATGGCTTAGCAAATGAAGAAGTTTTAAGATGGTTACACGGCGTTATGGAGAAAATGGGTGGCAAAGTTCCAACAGAAGAAGAAATGAAGAATTTTGTTTATGAAACCTTAAAGACCGGTGTAATTCCAGGTTATGGTCATGCTGTTCTTAGAAAAACAGATCCGCGTTATATGGCTCAGAGAGAGTTTTGTTTAAAACATTTACCGGATGATACATTATTCAAATATGTCGATTTACTCTTCAAGGTAGTTCCGGCAATATTGCTTGAACAGGGTAAAGCAAAAAATCCATGGCCGAATGTTGATGCTCAGTCGGGTGTTATTCAATGGTATTACGGTGTAAAAGAATATGAATTCTACACTGTACTATTTGGAATCGGAAGAGCATTAGGAGTTTGCAGTAATATTATCTGGGCAAGAGCATTGGGCTATCCAATCGAAAGACCAAAATCATTAACAACTGCAATGCTCGAAGAAGTTGCATTTGGCAAAAAGTAATTAGGTTCTTAAATTTCTTTGTGGAAAGGGTGAATTTAAATTCACCCTTTTCTATTTTCACTAAAAGTAGAAATGGATGGATAAAAAAATATTATATATTATCGCTGCACTGGCAATTCTAATTACTGTTACTGCTGTTGTAGTAGTTCAAAAAATATCTACAATTACAAATCATACACCTAAAGAGATAATTGTTCATCTTAATAACGAACACAGAGTATTTAATCCACCAGTACCTCAAAATATTGATTTTTGTGGTGAAAAAGTTCCGCTAAATGATTTTGATGTAAATGAAAGAATGGAACGAGAATTACTGGTTAATGTGCATTGGTCCTCTGCAACAATTTTATATCTTAAAAGAGCAAACCGCTGGTTTCCGGTTATTGAACCGATTTTGAAGAGTAATGGAATTCCAAATGACTTTAAGTACCTTGCTGTAATTGAAAGCGGTCTTACAAATGTAGTTTCTCCAGCCGGAGCTTCAGGATTCTGGCAGTTAATGCCCCAGGTTGCAAGAAATTATGGTTTGGAAGTTAATGACAAAGTTGATGAGAGATTTAATCTCGAAAAAGCAACTCAAGCTGCTTGCAAGTATTTGAAAGAAGCTTATTCAAAATATGGAAATTGGACAATGGCAGCAGCTTCTTACAATTTTGGAATGAATGGAATTGACAAACAAATCGGTAGACAAAAATCCCGCAGTTATTATAATTTGTTTTTAGTAGAAGAAACTAACAGATTTGTTTTTAGACTTCTTGCAATTAAAGAAATTTTTACTGATCCATGGAAATATGGTTTCACCTTGAATGAAGAGGAACTTTATAAACCGATAAAAACAAATAAGGTAGCAGTTAAGAAGGAATTAAAGGATTTAGCTCTATTTGCTATGGAAAATGGGATCAACTATAAAATATTGAAGATTTTCAATCCATGGCTAAGAGATAATATCTTACCAAATTCCGGTAGAAAAACATATTATATCGAAATTCCTGAAGATGGCGAGATTGAAATTTTAAGCGAGTAAAATATTTTTTAAATAGTTGATAAATTTTGATAGACATATTGAGATTTTTTTTTATTTTTGATTCCAACATTTTCTATCCAAAAATTGATCTAACATGCCCTTCAAAAAAAAAGTAAAATATATTTTCATTACTGGTGGAGTAGTATCATCCTTGGGAAAAGGGATTACAGCTTCATCAATAGGATTATTACTTAAACTGCGTGGTTATAGCGTTACTATTCAGAAATTCGACCCTTACATTAATGTGGACCCCGGAACTATGAATCCATTTCAACACGGCGAAGTATATATTACAGATGATGGCGCCGAAACCGATTTAGATCTGGGACATTATGAAAGATTTCTGGATGTAGACATGTCGCGCTCTAATAACACCACAACCGGGCAGGTTTATGAAGAGGTTATTACCCGCGAACGTAGAGGTGACTTTTTAGGCGCCACTGTTCAAGTTATTCCGCATATAACCGATGAGATTAAAAAAAGGATGAAGGCTCTTGGTGAAAGCGGTAAATATGATATTATTTTAACTGAGATTGGCGGTACTGTAGGAGATATTGAAAGCTTGCCTTTTATTGAAGCAATGCGGCAGATTATGCTTGAGATGGGACGCAAAAATGCAATTAGTGTTCATGTTACTCTGGTCCCTTATATCAGTTCCGCCGGAGAAATGAAGACAAAACCAACCCAGCATAGCGTTAAAAATCTTCTTGAGTTGGGAATTCAGCCGAATATTTTAGTCTGTAGATCCGAAGGGAAATTAGCAAAAGATATAAGAGAAAAAATTGCACTCTTTACAAACGTTCCTTCAGAAGCTGTTTTTTCTGCACACGATTGTTCTACAATTTATGAAGTCCCGCTTGTTTTATTTAATCAGAATATGGATAGAGTAATACTCGAAAGATTGAAATTGCCTGATATTAATATTCATCTTGATGAATGGACAAATTTTGTCGAGAAGATTAAAAATCCTACAGACAATGTAAAGATTGCTGTCTGTGGAAAATATGTAGAGAATAAGGATGCTTACAAAAGTATTTCAGAAGCATTTGTTCATGCCGGTGCTGAAAATGGAGTGAAAGTTGTTGCTGACTTTATAAGCTCAGAAGAAATTGAAGATAAAGGTCCGGATTCTATTCTGAAAAATTATCATGGACTATTAATACCGGGTGGATTTGGAGAGCGTGGAATTGAAGGTAAAATCTCTGCTATTAAATATGCACGGGAAAATAAAATTCCTTTCTTTGGTATTTGTCTTGGTTTGCAATGTGCAGTAATTGAGTATGCAAGGAATGTCTGCGGAATTAAGAAAGCCAACAGTGCAGAATTCACAAAGAATAATAGCTTCAATGTAATTCACATAATGCCAGAACAGATTAAGGTAAAAGTAAAAGGAGCTTCAATGCGGCTCGGAGCTTACCCATGTGTATTAAAAAAGAAAACCCTCGCATTCGAAGCTTATAAGAAACCTAAAATATCTGAACGGCACCGTCATCGTTACGAAGTAAATAATAAATTTAGAAATCAGCTGGAAGAATCAGGAATGATTTTTAGCGGATTATCACCTGATGAAAAATTGGTTGAAATGATTGAGATTTCAGACCACCCATGGTTTGTTGGATGCCAGTTCCACCCTGAATTGAAATCGCGTGCTACTAATGCTCATCCATTATTCAGAGATTTTGTTAAAGCTTCATTTGAAAACTCTAAAAGGAATAAGTTGAATTGAAAAAAGTAGTATACATTTTTATCGTTCTATTTCTTAGTTTTCCAAAATTATTATCGGCACAGAGTATTCAGTCGCTGGTTAATCAGGGTCTTGCAAAAGCTTACAATATGGAATTAGAAAGTGCAGAAAAAATTTATAACCGAATTATCGACTTATACCCTGAAGATCCTCATGGTTATTACTTAATAGCACAAATTTATTACTGGACCTATCTGGGTTCAAAAGATAAAGGTGAGTATCAGGTTTTCAACAAATTTGCGGAATTAGCTCAGGAAAAAATTGAAAAAATACTGGATGAGGATAATAAAAATGTTAAGATACTTCATCTTGCCGGCAATCTTCAATTATTCAGGGCAATGGCAAATGCAGTAAACGAATCATCTGTTGATGCGTTCTGGTCAAGTAAAAATGCAGTAAGTTATTTGGAGAAGGCAATTCAATTAAATCCTAAATTTTATGATGCTTATCTCGGTCTAGGCCTTTTCGATTATGCTATGAGTTTTGTTCCTGAATTTCTAAAGTGGGCTGTTAAATTAACAGGATTAACATCAGATAAAGAGAGAGGTCTAAGATACATCAAGACCGCATTTAACAAAGGAACATTAGAAACTACAGAAGCAGCTTTTCACTTATCAAAAATTTATACCGATTACCTTGCCGATTATGATAGTGCATACTATTACATCCAGTCAATAATTCCAAGGTATCCTAAGAATACCTTATTCCTTTATCAATATGCCGTTTCATTAATTAAGGGACGAGAACTTGATAAAGCTATTCAGCCGCTTAATACAGTAATCAGGTTGAACAATAAAAGATTTCCTCAGGTAACGGCTTTAGCACATTATCGAAAAGGCGAAGTCTATTTCAAAAAAAATCAATTTAAGTCGGCTATAAAAGAATACGAAGCGTTTCTCGATCTCTATAAAGATATAGATTTTACAGGTATTGCCGCTTATAACATTGCAATAAGTAACAAAATACTTGGTAATGATGACGAGTATAAAAAATATCTGGATTTAGCTTCGGATGGAAATCCTGATGTATATGAAGATGCTTATGCAATGACCAAGAGTGAATATTTTCTTAAAAATGATATTGATGAAATTGAACTTCAATTAGTAAGAATAAAAAATTATATTGATTATGGTCGGAATAGAAATGCTTACGATTCACTTAAAGTTATTTTACCCTCAATTGATAATAGTGATCAAAAAGCATTGGCGCTTTCATATTTGAGTGAATCCGCATTTCATCTTAATAAATATGCAGAGTCAGTTCAAGCTGCAGAAAATGTATTAACAGTAAAATCAAAAATTGAAAAGTGGACAATCCCTTTTTCTTATTTTCTTCAGGCAAAAGCTAATTGGAAGGTCGGTGCAAAAAACGAAGCACGGGATTTCTTGTCCAGAGCCGAGTCTGAAAACAAATTTGAATTCCAGGATTATATTCAATCCCTCATAGAAAACTTAAAAAGGAAACTCAAGAGAGCTTAACTGCAAGAAATTCTTCCTTTTTTACAATATTTCCGGGTCGTTTAATTGATTATTGATGCCGATTTAGATAATTTTTTGCGCAAATTTTAAAAAATATGTTAAAGATTGCTGTTTTTGTTTCAGGAAGAGGTTCTAATCTAAAACAAGTTTTTTTCAAAGTTCCAAAAGAAAAACTTGCAATATTATACGTAATTAGTGACAAACAGGATTGCGGTGCTGTTAAATTTGCTGAAGAAAATAATATTCCTGTTTTTTTTGTAAGTGATAAGTTGAAAGAAGGTTACGTTGATTATCATTTCTTATTGAATAAATTCCTGAAATCCGAAATTGATCTAATATTGTTAGCCGGTTTTCTTAAAAAGATTCCGGATAATTTTGTGGATGCATTTGATGGTAAGATAATAAATATCCATCCCGCACTTCTTCCAAAATATGGCGGTAAAGGAATGTATGGATTGAATGTTCACAGAGCAGTTTTCGATGCTAAAGAAAAATATTCAGGTGCATCAATTCATTTTGTAGATAAAATTTACGATAACGGTAAGATTATTACTCAAGGAAAAGTTGATATTAGTAATGCTAATAGCCCTGAGGATATTGCTGAACTGGTCTTACAGGTTGAACATGAGTTATTACCAATTATAATTGAAAAGTTTTGTGATAATAAAATAATTGTTGATGGCGGGGATATTAAAGTAATTGATTAATGCGCGGAGAGCTTTTGAAAAAACTTGCACTTATTAGCGTATCAGATAAAAGAAATATAGTAGAATTTGCCAAGGAACTTACCCGATTAGATTATGAAATATTAGCTACCGGTAACACTTCTAAATTATTAAATGAGAATAAAGTAAGTTGCACTGAGATAAGCGACTTCACATCATTCCCCGAAATTTTTTCCGGTAGAGTAAAAACTCTTAATCCCAGAATTTTTGGTGGTATTTTGATGCGCCGTAATAATGAAAATGATCTTAAAGAAGCTTCTGCCAATAATATTCAACCAATTGATATCATCTGTGTTAACCTGTATCCTTTTCCGGAGGTTGTTAATAGAAAAGATATTTCACACGAAGAAAAAGTTGAGAATATTGATATAGGCGGTCCAAGTTTAATACGTGCATCTGCAAAAAATTACGAGCATGTTTCTATACTTACTAATCCTGACCAATATGAATCATTTGTAGAAGAACTTAAAAAAGGTAAAGTAACCTTACAAACTAGAAAGTTATTAGCATACTCAGCTTTTGCTTATACATCTTATTACGATACATTGATTGCAAACTACCTTGAAGAAAAATTTCAACAACCCAGGCAAGATTTACGTATTAATTACAAATCATCGATAAACCTAAGATACGGAGAGAATCCGCATCAGAGTGCATTTTTATTCGGCGACTTTACAGAATATTTTGAAATACTTCACGGAAGGGAATTATCATATAATAACATTATCGATCTTGTCTCGGCAGTTGATATTATTAAGGATCTTGAGAAAAATTCTTGCGTAATAGTAAAACATACAAATCCATGTGGTGCTGCAGTTGGTACGGAACCTGCTGATGCTTTCGAATTGGCACTTTCGTCCGATCCTGTTTCTGCATTTGGAGGTATTGTTGCCTTTAATGAAGAGATCGATCAGAAAACTGCAGAAAAATTAAATGAAATTTTTCTTGAAATTGTTTGTGCACCTTCTTTTTCTGAAAAAGCTTTACAGATTTTACAGGTTAAGAAAAATAGAAGAATAGTTAGAATAAAAAATTATTCTTCGCCGGATGAACTACAGATAAAAAATATCCCCGGTGGAATTCTTGCTCAAACAAAAGACAATTCCAGCATTGATGAAATTTCTCTAAAACTTGTTACTGATAGAGAAGTTTCTCCGGATGAACTTTCCGATCTTAAATTTGCATGGGCTATCTGTAAGCACACTAAATCTAATGCAATTGTTTATGTGAAGAATAAAAAAGTATTGGGAGTCGGAGCCGGGCAGACTTCTAGAATCGATTCGGCAAAAATCGGAGCTGAGAAAGCAAAACAATTTGGCCATGATCTTAACGGGGCAGTTGCAGCTTCGGATGCTTTCTTTCCTTTTCCAGACGGGGTTATAGAAATTTCGTCGCATGGAATTACTGCAATAGTTCAACCGGGCGGATCAGTTAAGGATGAAGAAGTAATAAAAGCAGCAAACGAAAAAAATATATCTATGTTATTTACCGGAATCAGAAACTTTAAACACTAAGAGGCAAAATGGGAATTTTTGATCTATTCTCCACAGATGTTGCCATCGACCTTGGCACTGCTAACACACTTATTTACATAAAAGGAAAAGGTATTGTTCTAAACGAACCGTCGATTGTTGCTTTCGATAGAAATTCCAAAAGAATTATTGAGCTGGGTAATAAAGCCAAGGAAATGCAAGGCAGGGAACATCGTGAGATTAGAGTAACAAGACCAATGAGGGATGGTGTTATTGCCGATTTCGAAATTGCCGAAGGAATGATTAGAGCATTCATTAAACGTGTAACACCTAATACATTTGCAAGTAAAAGAATTGTAATAGCTGTACCGAGTGGTGTAACCGAAGTTGAAAAAAGAGCAGTTAGAGATGCTGCGGAACATGCCGGGGCAAAAGAAGTTCATCTTATTGCAGAACCAATGGCAGCTGCAATCGGAATTGGAGTTGATGTTGAAGCCCCCGTTGGAAATATGATTATTGATATTGGCGGTGGAACAACTGAAATTGCTGTTATTGCCTTGGCTGGCATTGTAAATGAGGAATCGATTAGAATTGCCGGTGATGAAATGAATAATGCTATTATGCAATTCTTTAAGAAGAATTATAATCTTTTGATTGGTGAAAGAACAGCAGAAGCAATTAAGTGCGAAGTTGGTTCCGCTGTTCCGCTTAAAGAAGAAGTTACTATTCAGGTTAAGGGAAGAGACTTAGTTGGTGGTATTCCAAAAACTGCCGAGGTAAGTTCTGTTGAAATACGCGAAGCATTAAATGAAAATGTTGCCCAGATTATTGACGCAATCAGACAAACTCTGGAAAGAACTCCACCTGAACTTTCTGCAGATATTTTAGACCGCGGTGTAATGGTTACCGGTGGTGGAGCTTTACTCAAGGGATTAGATGAAAGAATAAGAATGGAGACTAATCTTCCTGTACATGTTGCTGATGATCCGTTAACAGCAGTAGTGCGTGGTGCCGGTAAGGCAATTGAAAATCTAAATAAATATTCTAAGGTGTTTATTCGTAAAAGAACTTACTAATGTTAAATTTTTTACGGCGCTTCATATATCAATTCAAAGAATATTTTCTATTAGTAATACTTATTGTAATCAGTCTATCTTTTCTTGCAAGTAACGAAAAACCCGAAGTAAAAAAAATCAGAACATTCGCTTTGGGAAGTTTTGCCGCAGTTAATAATCTTCTCAATTTCTTCACCGGAGTTTTTTCATCCGATCCTTCAATCAATCAGATTAAAGAAGAAAATGCAAGGTTAATGCTCGAATTAAATAGACTTCGTAAACAGGGGGTCGAAAATCAAAACTTAAGAAACATGTTGTCTGTTCCTGATACCAGCAAATATGATCTTATTGCTGCAGATGTAATTTCTAAATTGGTAAATAAAATTCAGGGTAATATCATATTAAACAAAGGTTCAGATGACGGAATACAGGTTGGAATGCCGGTCTTAAATTCAAATGGATTGGTTGGAATTATCGCCGATGTGACTGATAACTTCTCTGTAACTAAGACACTATTTAATAGCTCATTAAATATTGCCGTTACTGTGCAGAGTATTAATGTTGATGGGGTTCTAAGCTGGAATGGAAGTGAATTGATAATTAAAAATATACCTACTACTTACGAAATTAAAGTTGGGGAGAAAGTTGAAACATCTGATTTCAGTACTTTGCTTCCGCCGAATATCCCGATTGGTATAATTTCGAAAAAGGAATCCTTAGCATTAGGATTGCTACATACGATTTATGTAAAACCTTTTGCAGATATCCGTTCTGTTAGTAATGTTTTTGTATTAAAAGTGGTCGCCAGCAAACAAATAAATCAATTAGAAATGAACTTGATGAAGTAAATGATCTGGAATTTTTTAAAACCGGTTTTAATTTTTATTCCTCTTGCTGCATTACAGTTAGTGGTTATTCCATTAATTTCAATTTACGACGTTTCGCCCAATCTTATAATTATTCTTGTTGTTTACTTCACTCTTTTAAATGGACAGATTTATGGAACACTGCTTGGATTTTTATTAGGATTTATTTTTGACCTGATCTCAGGCGGAATGCTGGGTGCATCAATGCTATCTTATACTATTTCTGCATTTATTGCCGGTTATTTTTATAATGAAAACAAAATTGAAATCAATACAACTTCACTTCTATTTGTACTAATAGTATTTTTGTGTGGTACAGTTTATTCTTTTATTTATTCGAGCATTATGAATGTGAACCCGGATGTTAGTTTACTAAAACTTTTTATTGATATAGCAATTTTACCCGGATTGTATACAGCAATATTCGGTTTACCGATTATTATCTTCAAGCCGAAGAAGGGAATTGTATGAACGATACAAATTTTGGATCGATAATTAGAAGAAGAATAATTTTTCTTGCGATAATATTATTTGTTTCGGTTATTGCATTCCGGCTCTTCAATATGCAGATACTTGAACAACCGGCATATTCTACTAAAGCAGATGAGAATAGTGTTAAACCGATTTACCAGACAGCACCAAGAGGAGTTTTTTTCGACCGTAACTACAAGGTTCTTGTAGGAAATAAGCCATCCTTTACTTTAAGAATTACACCCGCCGAATACGATAATAAATTAACTCCATTTCTTGAAGCTATACTGGGTGTTCCCGAAGGATATATTAATCGGATATTAAAACAGAATGAACAGATGTCCAAGTATATACCAAGAAAGGTAGCAAAGGACGTAAACTTTAAAGTTATTGCCTGGTATGAAGAAAATTCTTCCAAACTACCGGGTGTTGATTATGTTATTGAAACGCAAAGGGATTATTCGTTTGGTATCATGGGGTCTCACATGTTCGGGTATAGTAAAGAAATTTCCTCCGGATTATTACAACAGCGGCGTAATGAATATTCTATGGGCGATGAAATTGGATCCAGCGGAATTGAAAAAACTTACGAAGATATTTTACGCGGACAGAAAGGAATTCAATATGTTCTTGTGGATTCGCATCAGAAGACAATTGGCAAATATAAAAATGGGGAAGTGGACAAAACTGCTATTAAAGGTTACGATTTAGTTCTCTCAATAGATAAAGATGCTCAGAAGGTTGCAGAAGAAGCATTCAAAGATAAAAGGGGTGCTCTCGTTGCAATTGAACCATCAACCGGAGAAGTTTTAGCATTTGTAAGCGCACCCGAATTTAATTTACAGGATTTTGCAACTGTTACATCAAATGAAATCTGGAATAAATTAAATTCCGATAAAGATAAACCGATGTTTAACCGAGCAACAATGTCAATCTATTCACCGGGTTCAACATTTAAAATGCTCTCAGCTATTGCTGCACTTGAAGAAGGTATAATCGATACAAATTATAGAGTAAGCTGTGGCGGCGGATTTCAATTTGGTGATAGATTCTTCAAATGTCTTCATGTTCACGGTAGTGTTAATGTTACAACTGCCATAGAAAAATCCTGCAATACATTCTTTTATCAACTAGTACTTAAAATTGGTTTGGATAAATGGGCTGAATACTCCAACCGTTTTGGCTTCGGTAAAAAATCCAATATCGATATTCCGGAAGAAAGTCCGGGTATTCTTCCAACAAGAAAATATTACGATAAAGCTTTTGGAGTTGATAGATGGCCTAAAGGAATTTTAGTTAGTCTTGGTATTGGTCAGGGTGAATTGAGTGTTACTCCGTTACAATTAGCACAATATGCTGCACTATTTGCTAATTATGGAAAATCGGCAAAGCCGCACTTCTTAAAAGGATATATTGAAACATCAACAGGTAAGTTTGTTGAGGTAAATCCAAAAACTTTTGATATTTATATCAGTTCAAAATCTTTTGATGTTGTTCGTTATGCAATGTTCAAAGTAGTTAACGGCGCAGGAACTGCCGGGAATATTCGCTTACCGGATATTCAAATTGCCGGTAAAACCGGGACTGCTCAAAATCCGCATGGTGATGATCACGCTGTATTTATCGGCTTTGCACCATATGAAAATCCCAAGATTGCAATTGCTGTAATTGTAGAAAATGTCGGTTTCGGAAGCGTTCATGCCGCACCAATTGCTCGCGATGTTATCAAAGCATACCTGCAGAAGAATAACACTCAACAAATCAAAAAAAGTGAGTACTTAAGTACGTTAAAAGGTGAGGAAGGGGAACACTTTGCAAATTAATTATAAGCTACAGGATAAGTTTGATTTATCGGTTTTCCTTCCGGCTCTGTTTTTAGCAATTATCGGTTTAATTGCAATCTACAGCGCTACGGTTAATCATCCTATTGCAAGCGGTAATTTCCAGAAACAAGTTTATTCTGCTATTGTTGCATTGATTGCTTTTTTTGTAGTTTATTCATTACCACAGCAAGTATTTAAGATGTTTTCAGTACCTGCATATGCTGTATCAATTCTGTTTCTTGTTTTAGTGCTTGTTGCCGGTAAAACTGTTTATGGTTCAAAGAGCTGGCTGAATTTTGGTCCGTTCGGTTTTCAACCCTCTGAATTTGCTAAGGTGGCTTTAATCCTATGTCTTGCAAACTGGCTGACTTATAAGAACAGGGATATAAACAATATTAAAGATATAGGAATTGCATTGTTAATAGGATTACTTCCTATAAGTTTAATTATGCTGGAACCCGATACAGGAACAACAATTGTATTTATGATTATTACTATCTCGCTTATTTATTGGAGTGGAATTAGTTTGTTTGGTTTGTTTGTTGTTTTATCTCCCGGAGTTGTTGTTATCGCTTCACTATTTGGAACGGTTGTATTTATAATTTCTCTTGTACTTGTAATAGTTGCCCTATTTTTATTTAAGAGGGATTTGTTTAACAGTGTAACAGTATTTGTAATCAACCTTGGTGCGAGTTTCTTTTTCGATTATGCATTCAGGATATTAAAGCCTCATCAGCAGAAAAGAATTGAATCATTTCTCGATCCATCAATGGATCCGCTTGGTTCCGGTTATAATGCACTTCAAGCTAAGTTGGCAATTGGTTCCGGCGGGTTTACGGGTAAAGGTTTTTTACAAGGTAATCAAACACAGCTTCGTTTTATACCAGAACAGTGGACAGATTTTATTTATTGTGTAATTGGCGAGGAGTTCGGTTTTATTGGAAGCATATTGGTACTAATAATATTCCTGGTTTTATTTATCCGCCTTTTAAATATTTCAGGAATGGCAAAGGATCGGTTCAGTGTTCTTGTTATCGTTGGCATATTAAGTTTGATGTTCAGCCATTTTGCAATAAATATTGGAATGAATGTAGGTGTTACACCTGTAGTTGGTCTTCCACTTCCTTTTCTTAGTTACGGGGGTAGTTCTCTGGTAGTTAATATGATAATGATAGGGATTGTTTTAAATATTTATAGAAATAGAAAACTTCACACATAATAATAAAATAAATGAACGCTCAGCAAAAACTTAAAAACAGAATTGAAAAAGGTTTTCATGTTTGTGTGGGATTGGATACGGATTTAAATAAAATTCCTGAACACCTTCGTAGTAGTAAAAATCCTGTTACAGAATTCAATAAAATTATTATTGAAAGTACTTATAATTATGCCGCTGCTTATAAAATTAATTTTGCTTTTTACGAGAAGGACGGAACAAAAGGACTCGATAATATTCTGGAAACATTAAGTTACTTACCCGATAGTGAAATTCTTACAATAGGTGATGCAAAGCGGGGCGACATTGGTAATACCAGTAAGATGTATGCACAATCCGTATTTGATCATTTCAACTTCGATTCAATTACTGTTAACCCTTACATGGGTTTTGATTCTGTAGAACCATTTCTTACTTATAACGATAAACTGATTTTTATACTTGCTTTAACTTCTAATCCCGGTTCAAAGGATTTTGAAAAGTTAAAACTCGCAGATGGAAATTACCTTTACCAAAAAGTTATAAATACTGTTAATTCCTGGAATGTTAATAAGAACTGCGGATTAGTTTTCGGTGCTACTAATCTTTTTGAATTAACAGAAAATATTAATGCCTTTGGAGAACTACCAATTTTATTACCGGGTATCGGTGCTCAAGGCGGTGACCTTGAAGGAGTTGTAAAAACATTTCTTTCAAACAATAATCACAATTATATTATTAATTTAAGCAGAGCATTAATATATTGTGACAGTTCAGAATCCTTTGCGCAAAAGGTTAACCGGTCGATTCAGGAACTGAACGAATCCATCTCCAAAATTATTTAACTTTAGCAGTAGCATTTCCAATAATTAAATATTAACTTGAGTCCGTAATTGGGCACTGCGACATTAAGTAAGTCAGATAATAACAAACTCATTTACTATGAGTTCGGAAATAAAAATCCCAGAAAATTTGCTGTATGATATATGGCAAAAACAATCCTACAAATCTCCTCTAAAAACAGAGACCGGCGATGATATCTCAATTTTAGATGTTGGTAACAGAAATGAAGATTTAGCCGGACCAGACTTTAAAAATGCGCGTATAAGAATCGGCAACTTAACTTTCGTCGGTGATATCGAAATTGATTGTAACTACTCCGACTGGAAAGCGCACGGTCATAATATAGACAATAAATATAACAGTGTTATTCTTCATGCTACCTTTTTAAATAAAAATCAACAATCATATGTCTATACCCGTAACGGTAGGAAAGTACCCTCAATATGCTTCTCTAATTTCATTGAGAAACAGTTAATTGAAAATCTAAAACTGAATATGACGGAAGTAAAGAATGAGGTTGCCGGAAAACTAAAATGTTCTTCTTCCACTACTTCTGTTGACTATGAAATTAAAGAAAAATTCTTATCGAAACTTGGTATAGAGAGATTCCATAAAAAGTGTAACAAGATTTACGACAGACTAAAAGAACTCCAGTTTCTAAACGAACTGAATATAAAAGAGCCGGTAATTGCTTACGAATTAACTTCACAATTTCACGAAAGGAAATTCCAGCATAAAGATTTTGTTAAAAAAGAAATCTGGCAGCAGCTTTTTTATGAATTGATTTTTGAAGCTCTCGGTTATTCAAAGAACAAAACTCAAATGGTCGAATTAGCTCAATTGGCAAATATTAATTTCTTGCAGAAAATAGAAACCGATGGAGTGCTTGTTGATAAATATGAAGCATTGTTATTATACATAAGCGGACTGGTTAAACCACCTGATAAAACTTTGAATAAGGATTCCAAAAATTATATCGAAAGAATTATGCTTAACTGGAATTCCGTTAAACCATTTTATGATGGTAAATTTATGGATGAAGCGAGCTGGCATTTCTTTAGACTTCGACCTCAAAATTTTCCGACTATTAGAATTGCCGGCGGTGCAAGACTGATTAAGGAGATTTTACATGGTAACATGATGAATAATGTTGCTAAAAAAATTACAGAGATACATAACCTTACTGTTCTTATAAATTCTCTCCGCTCTCTATTTGTAATTAAATCCGATGGTTTCTGGAAAACACATTTTGTGTTCGACCAGATTACAAATGGTGACATTAAATATTTCGTTGGTGCTACCCGTGCAGATGAAATTGTTGTTAATGTAATTCTGCCTTTCTTTGCAATTTATTTCGAAATATTCGGTAATCCTCAAATAACAAAAAAAATATTAAAGGTCTATTCAATTTATCAGCAGCGTTCAGAAAACCAGATCATTATTGATGTTGCTTATTCATTGCTAATGAACGATCAATCCCACAAGACCGTATTAGCACAGGGAATGATTGACCTTTTTAGAAATTATTGCAGCAAGAATAAATGCCTGGAATGTGAAATAGGTAAGACAATCTTTAATTAATTTTGAATTCCGGAGATTTTATTTATCTCATCTCTAATTTTAGCAGCACGTTCATAATCTTCTTTCTCAATAGCTTCTCTTAATTGATCCTGTAACTGTGCCAATTTTGTTCCCGGAACATTTTTCTTGCGGGGTTTACTTTCAGGTTCTGGCTTACCCGGTAGATCCTGAATTTCATCAGAATCCTCTGATGATGGAACAAACGATGCTATTTTCATTACATCTTCGGCAACATAAAGAGGAGCACCTGTTCTAACTGCTAATGCTATTGCGTCGCTCGGACGTGAATCAATTTCATTGGAGAGTGTGGCAACTTCAATTTTAACTTTTGCGTAAAAAGTATTTTCACGCAATTCGTCAATAATCACTTCCGAAACAGAACCGCCTAATATGTCAATTACGTTTTTTAACAAGTCGTGCGTAAGCGGGCGGGGTGGTTTTATTCCTTCCATTTCAAGTGCTATTGATTGGGCTTCGAAAGACCCGATAATTATTGGCAATCTCCTTACCCCATAAACTTCTTTTAAGAGCAACGCATAAGCTCCGCCAGCAGTCGGGCTGGCGGATAATCCTAATATTTCAACCTGAATCTTATTCAATTCTTATCACGATTTAATTTTTTTTATTTCTTCAATCATTGCCGGAACTATCTCGAATATATCTCCAACAATTCCGTAATCTGCTATCTGGAAAATCGGTGCGTCTTTATCTTTGTTAACGGCAACAATATATTTAGAAGACCTCATACCAGCTAAATGCTGAATGGCACCAGAAATTCCGAGCGCAATATACAAAGTTGGCGAGACAGTTTTTCCGGTTTGACCAACCTGCTCACTATGTGGACGCCAACCGGCATCAACAACGGCACGGGAGGCACCAGATGCAGCTCCTAACAATTTAGCCAATTCTTCAACAAGATTAAAATGTTCTGCACCTTTCATTCCTCTTCCGCCCGATACTATGATTTCTGCTTCAGCTACATCTAATTTCCCTTCCGATTTCTTTATCTCAACAACTTTTGTAGATAAATCCGGATTATCAACATTAACACCTATAATTTCTGCTTTGCTTTCGCTTACAATTGCAGCAGTAAATACATTTGGTCTTAGTGTGAATATTTTAACTGCACTGTTCAATTTAACATCCAGTAATACCTTACCTGCATAAATTGGTCTTGAGGCAATTATTTCGTTGTTCTGAATATCAAGAGAAATACAATCCATTGCTAAGCCGGCATCCAGTTTTGCAGCAATTCTTGGTGCAATATCTTTGCCGAGACTTGTATTAGGAATTATTATAATTGAAGCACCTGTTTCTTTAGCATACTCTATAAATATTTTTGAATATGCACTTGGAGAATAATTCAGCAAATCGGAATTCTTATAATGTATTACTTTACTAATTCCGTAATTTCCAATTGATTCCAAATTCTCTATTTCATTACCAATTACAATTGCTTCAGATTCACAGGAAAGTTTGGATGATAAATCATAAGCAGTTTTAACTGCTTCCAGGGATGCTTTTTTAATTTGCCCGTTTCTTTGTTCCAATAAGACCAAAATTTTATTTCCCATATTCACCTCTATATTACTTTAGCTTCTTCATGAAGCAGTCTGATTAATTCCGGAACTGCAGTTGCATCGGTTCCAACAATTTTACCGGCTTGTTTAGGTGCTGGTCGTTTCATTGTAACAACATCAACAAAATTAGCTGTAGTAGCTACAGGTTTTTCTTCAATTACCTTTTTCTTTGCAGCCATTATTCCTTTTAATGATGCATATCTGGGTTCATTCAGTCCTTTTTGAGCAGTTATTATTGCCGGTAAAGATGTTTCTACAACTTCTTTTCCACCTTCAATTTCTCTCTCTGCAATTACTTTATTCCCTTCCAGCTTAAAATCAACTACAACCGAAATACAATTATACCCCAATAATTCTGCTGCCATTTGTCCAAC
>JAGXSM010000217.1 GCA_018333725.1 Melioribacter sp.
CATTCATTATTTGACCGATAATTTTTTGAGTTTCATCGGCAATGTTTTCAATTGAATCCGTAGCAATACTCAAATAATCTTTAGCGTAAGTAATGTTCTTCTGGAATGTTTCGATTTTACGAATTGTAGAATCCAGTTTAATTGCTTCGAGAGAATCGCCAACATTATCAGAAAGTTTTTCCAGCTTGGTATTGTTGGTAATCTGACTCTGTATTTTCAGTTTTTTCTCATTAATCCTGTTCTGATTATAGAGATAGCGCTCCGATAATAAGTTTTCTGTAATTCGCATAATTACACCAGTTGGATAATTGTTTCCATCATGTCGTTTACAACCTTAATTAACTTTGCTGCTGCTTCATACGATCTCTGAAATTTTATAACATTTGTCATTTCTTCATCTATTGATACACCTGAGTAAGAAGATTTTTGATTTTTAAGCTGCTGAATAACCAGACTGTTCGATTCAATTTTGTTATCGCTAACAACTTTGTCAACTCCAAATGTATTTAAGAAACCAGTATAGCTTTCAAGTATTGACTGATCACCAAGTTCTGGAAGTTTTAAATCACTTAGAGATGAAATAAGAATGGCAATAGAACCATTACCATCGTTATTAGCTGAGCTTGATACAGCAATATTCTTCGGGTTGTTAAGAATGTTTTCGTTTATTTTTATTTGTCCGTTTACAAATGAATTTATTACATTTCCATTGATATCAAGGCTGCCAAAGAACGGTATTCCAGTAGAAGAAGATCCATTCTGAACCAGAGTAAATCCCTGCATATGAAATTCATTAACTTTATTAATAAATGCAGTGGCAAGATTTTCCAGGTTAGTCCTGTATTCAGGAATTCTAGAAGAATAAAGATCTGATGCAGTGAATAATTCCCCGCTGTTAAGAAGTGCAATTGCATTTTTATCATTCTTGGATGTAATTCTTATTCGATTATTAACGAATGAGACTTCAAATTCAGTATATCCATTCTGGTCGGCTCCCTGAACACCGCCGACATTAATAATAGCAGCTCCAAATTCATTATAGTTTACAGTAATATTTGCGAGTTCGCTAACCTTATCAATTAATGTATCCCGTTTATCTTTAAGTTCGCTTGCTTTAATTCCTCTTGCTTCGGACTCATAGATTCTGTGATTCATCTCCGAGATCTCTTTAAGATACTCATTCAACTGATATGTTTTAGCAACCGCTTCTTTTTGTAGAACAGACTGAACACTTGAAAATCCTTCGAAAATTTCTGCAAACCGTTCGCTTAATCTTTGTGCTTTCTGAATTACCTGGGTTCTTAGTTGAGTAGAATTAGGATTAGTTGCTAATTGCGACCACGAATTGAAAAATTCAGTCATATATGAACTGAGCCCGATATCTGATGGTTCGGCAATTACAGATTCAATCTGCTGCAACAATTCCGATCTCTTTTCCGCATCGGATAAAGAGGACTGGTACTTTCGAATCTGATTATCGAGGAGATTGTTTTTGATTCTCAAAACATCCTGAATTTTAACACCCATTCCAATTCCGGCTTGAGTTTCCTCAGTAGCAAAAATAGTTTTCTGCCTTGTATATTCCGGGTTACCGGCATTCGAAATATTCTGTGAAGTAACATCCATAGCACGCTGATATGCTGCCATCGATCTTACCGATATGTCTAATAATCTTCCAATACCCATTTTACACCCGCTTATTAACTAATTTGCATTTACCGCTTCCAAGAATTGAGATCATTCTTTCTTTTATTATATTTCTCGATACTTCAACAAGAACTGATAACTGTGAATTTAAGTGTGCAATACGCAAAGCTTTCTCTTTTACCTCTGAACGGATTCTTTCAATTTTATTGATATCGTTTCCAAAAAGATTTTTTTTAGAACTATATAATTCATCGAATGAGAAATCCTTAAGTGTAATAGAATTTTGATGCGCAAATTCACGAATTAATTCTTTTCTGCGTTTTTCTTCATCATCTATGTTGCTTAATATTTTCTGTTCATTTTTAATAGCATCTTCCAGTATGTTATAGTTATCTGCAACAATTGCTTCTTTTTTTTGAATAAGCGCATTTATCAGCATGTCGAAGTTTTTTCCCTGATCGGAAATAGATTGAATTAATTCCTTTACATTCATATGTCACTCTCTCTAAAATGATTCAAATAACCGAGAACCTTAGCTATATAGTTCTTAGTTTCATCAAACGGCGGTACTCCGTTAAATTTTTCCACATTCTGGGGTCCGGCATTATAAGCTGCCAGGGCAAGTTTCAAATCCCCATTATATTGTCGAAGCATTTTGGATAAATATTTAGTACCGCCGTAGATATTTTGTTTGGGATCAAAAACGTTTCTAACACCCATATCGGATGCCGTAGAATCAATTAATTGCATCAAACCCTTTGCTTTTGCAGATGAAACAGCTTTGTGATTTGCCGCCGATTCAGTCATAATTACCGACTTAATTACATTTTTATCGAGACCAAATTCCTTTGATGCTTTTTCAATCAGGTCGTCGAATCTATTAAGCCTCTTTAATGCTTCATTACTTGGTTTAACTTTTGAGGACGAATTAATACCATCGATTTTAATATTAACCGGTTTAGAATCAGAATTTTTAATTGAATTACTCATCTCCTCGCCGGTAACTTTCTTATAAATCGCCTCTGCAATACCAAGATTTTTACTCTTAGAAATTTGTGTTGCAATCTGTTGTTCAAAAATTGTATCGAACATATCATTTCCGTAACCTTCTTCACCAAGCATTCCGCCGGTTGTTTTTGTCATAGAACGGAGCATCATTGCGGTAAGCATACTTTCGAATTCGTTTGCGGCTTTAGCAATTTTTGCTTTTTGTTTATCATCATAACGCGACTTTATTTCAGTCATCTGCGAAAGATGTTTTTCAGTATTTCCGGTTTTTAATGTTATCTCTTTCATGTTACATTATTACTAATTCTGCAACTAAGGCACCGGCTTCTTTAAGTGCCTGGAAAATTGAAATAATATCCCGCGGAGAAACTTTTAATGAATTAAGAGCCGAAGCAACTTCCTGAACATTTGTTGCTCCTTGAATTGCAACTGTATTTGTTGAATCCTGATAGACCGAAGGGACAAGATTATTGAACAATACTGTATTGCCTCTTCCAAAAGCATTTGGTTGCGAAATAGTTGGATATGAACGGATCTGAATATTTAAGCTGCCATGTGTTATGCTTACCGGTAATATTTTTACATTACTTCCGGCAACAATAGTACCTGTTCTTTCGTTAAGAACAACCTTTGCAATTTTATCAACCTGTATTTCAAGATTTTCTAATTCAGCAAGAAAAGCAACTATATTATTCTGCCTATCGGTTGGAACAACAATTAGAATTTCTGCGGCATCAATTGCTTTAGCAGAATTTTCACCAAATTTTGAATTGATTGCAAGCATAATATTATTAGATGTTGTTAGATCAGGGTCTTTAAGAAATACGGCAATTTCTTCAAATGAGTTCTGTTCTATATTAATCGATTCTTTTAATGAGCCTCCGCGTGGAATTCTACCGGCAAGAGTATGATTCTTTGATGTACGGTTTCCTGTGGGTGTATTAATATCGTAGCCGCCGACAGAAATTGGACCCTGAGCAAAACCGTAAACCCTTCCATTAATTCCGGAAAGAGGAGTCATTAACAATGTTCCTCCCTGTAAACTTGTTGCGTCTCCCATCGATGAAACTACAACATCAAACTCTGCCCCGCTTTTTAAGCTGGTGTTTAATGTTGCTGTTACAATTACCGCGGCAACATTTCTTGTTTTCAAATCGGTTTGAGGAACAGTAATACCAAATCGTTTAAGCATGCTTGCAATAGATTGAACTGTAAATGAGGATCGATAACTATCACCTGTGGATGCTAATCCAACTACCAGTCCATAACCGATAATCTGTTCTGAGCCGGAACCGTTTATATATGCAACGTCTTTTATTCTCTGTGCTTTAGAAGCATCAAATAAAAGGATAAATAATAGTGCAGCAATAATAATTTTGTTTTTCATTTTATTACCTAAAAAATCCAGTGGAAAAATTTTGTTAACCATCCCGGTTTTTGGGAATCGTCAATTATTCCGCTTCCTTCAAATGTAATTTCGGCATCGGAAATGTTATAAGAGAGAACCGAATTATCCGCACCGATATCACTTGGACGAACAATGCCTTTTATAAAAACCAACTGTTCTTCACCGTTAATTACAATTCTTCTACTCCCTTTAATAAGGAGGTTTCCGTTAGCAAGAACCGAATCAACAGTTGCACTAATTTTAGTTCTCACAACTCCAGTAGCTTTAGTAGATCCCGAACCACTGAAAGAATTTCCGCTATTCATATTCACATCAACTTTGGGTAGAGCAGATTTATCAACTCCGCCTGAAAGTCCGAACGATAAATCGCTGGTTCTACCGGCAGATGTTTCTGCATTGTTTGTTGCCTGGGAAGATTCCATTACAATTATTGTAACAGCGTCCCCTCTTTGATTAGCTTTATTATCGGAGAATAATGAGAACGCAGCGTTCCTCCTCATATCCTGTGAATTAATTACAGAGACAGTAAGAACTAATAATATTATCAATTGTTTTTTCATGTTATTACTCGATTAATAGAACGTTATACTTATCAATTATTTTTGCTGAAAATATTTTTTTCTGATCGGCTACAACACGAATTATATCGCCGATATTTCCTTTCTCTCGTGATACAACTTCAGTTGTAATATCAACACCGTTTCTACCAGCATGTAGTATCAATCTCTCATTTGGCAATACATCAGGATTTTTTTCAATCATTTCATTTAACAGAATATTTCCTTCTTTAATTTTTACTTTACTTTTTGTAGCAACAGGAAAATCATTGTCGTTAAAAAGTGTTCCGTTTAATTGCGATACTTCCTTTAGTTCTTGTCTAAATTGATCATTAGAAATCAGCTCATCCTTTTGAATATCCTGACATGCAACTAAAACCGTTTTATAAAGTTTTATCTTGAGAGTAATAAAAGATTTACTTTCACTTTTGTTTCGTAATATCAACTTAACCGGAACTAATAATGTATTTTTATTTAAACGCGGCTCTCTTTCTTCATCTATTACAATTTTTGATACTGCACTTAAATTGTCTGTAATCTGGAATTCGATCTTCTCGTATGAAGAATAATTTTTAACAAGATACTTCTGTAATTCCGCTTCGAATCCTGAATTACCTGTGAACAAATTCAATATTATGATTAACGCGGCAATCACTTTAATTAACCTCTCTTAAGATTATTTGCCATGGTCATCATTTCCTCAACTGTTTTAACAGTTTTGGAATTAATTTCATATGCGCGCTGTGCGGCTATCATAGAAATCATTTCTTCAACAATATCAACGTTGGAAGATTCGAGGTAACCCTGGTTAATTTCTCCAAAGCCCTGGCTTCCCGGTGTTCCAAGTATCGGCTGACCGGATGATGGTGACTCGACGTATAAATTATCTCCGATCGAAATTAATCCGCCGTTGTTCATAAATCTTGCTAATTCTATTGTTCCTAAAGAAATTGTGCTCTGATCATTTTGAATTGCTTCAACAGATCCATCCTTACCAACAGAAATTCCAACCACGTCAGAGTTAAGTGTGAAATCTGGTTCAAGAATATATCCGCTGGCAGTAACAAGTTTTCCATCAGCATTTACTTTGAATGCACCATCTCTTGTATAAGCAAAGGTTCCATCACTTTTTTTAACCTGGAAAAATCCTTCTCCCTGAATCGCGAAATCGAACGGATTATTTGTAGTAGTAATATCGCCTTGTCTAAAAATCTTTTGTGCCGATGCCGGTTTAACACCGTTACCAACCTGAATTTTATTAGTGGAATTTTCCAGAACACCGGGAGTTGAGGAAGATAGTGGGTTAACATTTACTTCCTGATACATCAGATCCTGGAATTCAGCTTTGTTCTTTTTGAATCCTGTTGTGCTGATATTAGCAATGTTATTCGAAATTACTTCGATATTAATCTGCTGGGCATACATACCCGATGCTGCTGTTCTAAGTGCTCTAGTTGGCATAAATTACCTCACCTTTAAATTTTTCCAATTTGATTTGCCATATCTAACGATTGATCCAATGCTGCAATTACTTTCTGACTGGTTTCATATCCTTTGTTCATCTGAATCATCGATTCCATTTCTAAAATTGGATTAGTGTTAGACTGCTCAAGGTATCCTTGAGAAATTTTATAATCATTTTCACTTGCTTCGGTATAATTATCATCCGGTAAAATGAAAGATGAACCGCTGCTTCTTTTAAGATCCTCTGGTGAATAAACTTTTAGAATCAATAGTGTGTCAATTAATTCATTTCCTATTTTAATTACTCCAAGGTTATTAATTTCAATACCGGAATCTTTTTGAAACATTGTTTCATCCATATTAATAAAACCGTTTTTGCCTAAAACCTTTTTATCATTGGAATCTACAAGAAAACCAGCTGTCGATAATTTGAATCTTCCATCCCTTGTTAATTCGAGATTTCCATTGTCGTCTTTAACTGCAAAAAATCCGTTACCATAAATAGCCAGATCAAGCGGATTTGAAGTAAGTACTGTTTCACCCTGAATCTGACTGGTAATTTTCTTTATCTGGCTGTTACCAAATTCATCTATGTATTCTGAAAACGGTACTTCTCTTTTATATCCTGTTGTATTAATATTTGCAAGGTTATTAGCAATAGCATCAATGTTTTTTGAATGTTGTTCCAGACTTCTCGCAACTGTGTAAATACCTTTAATCATTTCAACTCCTTTTTATTTACCGTACTCAAACTTTTTAATTTTTGAAGCCAATAATATTTCTCCTTTGGAAATAGAGAGTTCCCGTGCTATCAGTTCTATTCTATTACCGGAAATATTTTCAATAAATTTTAGTTTTCTTAATGCCTTACGGGTTTTGCTTAGCTTTCTATCTTTCTTAACAATAACATTCTCTTCCCGTATCATTGCTATTTTCTTTTTCAAACCATTACCCGTATTCTTCCTAACTCTAATAAGTATTCTTCTAAAGCCAACAAGAATTAAAATAACAACGGAAACCGAGAGAAATATTTTTACATTAGTTGAAAGTGAATCGAACATTTCAAACAATCTATTAGTTTGCTCTTTACTGATATTCGAAACCGGAATTGAAATTGCAGCTCTTTCAATATTCACTTTATTTGAATCCTCAACTGGTTTTTCTTCTACAAATATTTCAGAGCTTTCTGCTTTAAGTCTTGCTTCTGCAATTTGCTTTCGAACAAGGTCGCTAATTTTAATAGTATCCTGTGGAACGAAACTTAACTTACTCAAGACACTATCAATATTAACCTGTGCATAAATTCTGCATGAAGTCAACATTAATAGAATTATTAAAAATCTTTTCATATCAATTACTTCCTTTTTAAGGGGAATAATAGATGAATTGTAGTTCCCTTCATTGGTAACGATTCAAAATCGGCAACACCTTCATTTTTTTTCATTACTTCCTTAACTATTCTAACAGTTAGATTAACCATCGGATCGGAATTCGAATTAATTTCCGGCCAGTAATCCGTTAAGAAAAATGACAGAATAGTAACATCATTAACGGAGCGGGTTTGAATAAGCAGTCCGCTTCCCTTTTTTGCCTTCCTTTTGATTAACGAAAAAATATTTGTCGCAACCTGTTTCAAGTGTTTCTGGTTACTAACAACCGAAGGCAGATCAGCTTCAAGATCAAGTTCACATTCTATTTGTAAATTCAATAAAGTCGATTTAACAAGTTCGTATGTTTCTTTAATTACTGTGTTCAATTCGCAAGGCACAATATTATTGTCTGTTTGATTGTTTACTTCATCAAACTTGGTTAATCGCTGCGATAGCTCCCTGATATGTAAAATACGGTCCTTTATCTTATCGATAATTTCAGCATCAATATCTTTGTATTCGGTGGCAAGAAAATCTACACTGCTAATTATCATCTGAAGTGAATTCAGAATGTTTTGCATAATTCCTTCTGCATACTCACCCGCTGCATAAAGCTTAAGCTCATTTTTCATTTTTGATTGATAAAGCTGAACTTCGCCAAGCAGCTTGTTGATCTCTGCTTTCTGTTTTATTGATATAATTTTAGGAATCACAATTCCAATAAGTATCTGAATCGATTTATTCTCAATTGTATCTTCAGAGATTTTATTTGCCGGACCTAATAAAGAAAGTACCCCAACCTTTGTATTGTTATAGAATACTGGAAAAAGTGTCTGCGAAAGTTTTACCCCATTTCCGGAGTAAGAATTAAGTTCAGGAATTAATGTTGGTTTTTTTGTTTCGAACAACCAATCAAGAACTCCATCTTTCTGTGCCTTATTAACAAGACTATTTTGTGCAGCTGAAACTTCCGGATTTATGGCAATTAAGTTTGTTTGGGATTCATCATACAAAAACAAGTCAACTTCTCTTGCCACAACAATTTTTCTAATAAAGTTGGAGAGCTGAATGTGCAAATCAGAAATGTTTTGTGAATCGCTTACAATTTTATTAAAGCTGAGAAGATTCTGTACAAAGAGGTTATACTTCTCAAACTGATTAATCCTGTTATTATGTGTTTCAAAACTAATCAGCTTTAAGTCGCCGGTTGTTCCGGGACTTTTGGTAAAATACTGAACCGAATTAGTAAACGACTGGTACTTAACAGTATTTTCTTTTAGTAATCTCAAGCTAAGTTCCTCACTGATTCTAATTGTTGTTCAAGTGGTTGACGGTAAAGCTCGATAAATTTATCTACGCCTTCCTGATCTTTGAATTGAAGAGTAGCAGCAACCTCGTGATCTAATTCCAAATCATCATCCCAGCTGAAGAAACCGAGTTTCAATCTCTGGGTCATATAATCTGCAAAGTGAACTATCGATCCAATTGCTTTTGTATTACTGCTTAAATGAGGTTTGTGATGATATCTTACAAGGTCGCAGAATTGATCAGGGAAATTCCAGTTCTTAAGTAATAAATAACCAACTTCCTGATGATCCATTCCGATTGCATTAACTTCAGCGTCATAATATTTCATACCGGTCTTAACTGATTCGCAGATCGAAACAAAATCGGAATGCAAATAACGGTGAATAACTGAAATTCCTAGGTCGTGAAGTAATCCTCCAATGAATGCATCGCCGCTTAAGCGCATACCTAAATCGTCTGCAATTTTCTTGCTGATTGTTGCAGTAATGTAAGCATGAATCCAGAACTCTTTTTGGTTAAGATACTGGTCGCTCTTGTTTTTCAAAGATTCCATCAATGAAAGTGCTGTTACAATGTTTCTTATTTCGTTAAATCCTAAAATCATTATAGCATACTCAATTGATGCAACTCTTCTCGAAAGTCCGTAAAATGGCGAGTTGGATATTGTAAGTATTTTAACTACCAAACTCTGATCTTTTGATATCGCTTTTGCAAGTGTCTGCGGACTTGTATTGATATCTTTTAACAAATCAAGCACCTCGGTAAGAATTCTTGGTGCCGGTGAGAGATTTGTAACTCTTTTCATTATGAGTTCTGTTCTCTCTCTTTTCTGGGTCTGATCGAATGACATTATGTACATAGCTCTTTCTAGTTTAGTGATTCAAAATGTGTTTTAAATAAACCTTCATAACTCTGAAGAAAATTTTCCAGGTTATCCATGCTGCCAAATCCGAGGATATCAACAATGTTTTCATCAAATTGATAATTAGTATCCCATACAAAGGAACCAACTTCATATTTTTGAGTTACGTAATCAACCAGATGAATAAGTGATGCAAGAACAGAATTGTTTTGCGACATAGATGGATTGTGATGAAATAAAATCGCATCATTTATAAATGAAGGGAAATTCCATTTTTCAAATAAATATTCGGCAATATCTTCGTGAGTAAAACCAAGCACCATTTTTTCTGCTTGCAAATACGGAACAGCATCCTTTTTTACTAAATCGAGTATATTCTTAAAATCCCTTGGCATATATTTATGAAGTACCAGTAACCCGAGATCATGCAAAAGACCGGCTGTAAATACTTCGCCAGATTTCGGATAACGGAGATCATCGGCAATTTTCTTTGCTGTTGTTCCTACCATAAGTGAGTGTTTCCAATAATCATTATGATTCCAGTCAGCAGAATTTTTTGCCTTGAACATTTCCATCATCGATAATGCCAACAAGAGACTTCTTATATGTTCCAGCCCGATAATTACAATTGCAAAATCGATTGTTGCAACTCTTCGCGGTATTCCATACATAGGAGAATTTGCAACGGAAAGAATTTTTGTTGCAATTGACTGATCCTGAGAAATTACTTTGCATAAATCCGAAGCGCTTGTGTTTTCATCATCCAGCATCTGGGAAACTTCCGTTATAATGTGAGGAATAGATGGAAGGTTTCCTACAGCAGATAATTGCTTTCTGATTTTCTGTTTAATATCTGCCAAATTAGTATCAAGCATTGTATAGAACCAGTTTTTGTTTTAGTGATTTAATTATTTTAGAATGAAGTTGAGATACTCTTGATACTGTGATATTAAGGAGCTTTGCAATCTCCTGGTAATTTAATTCTTCGTAATAATAGAGAGAAAGAATGTTTCTATCGCGCTCATTTAATCCTTTAATCAATTCAACCAACCTCTCTTTCAGTTCATTCTTTTCGAGAAGATCATCAGGTTCATCATAATTGCCGGATACCATTTCATAAAGCTGCATTCCTTCATCTTCCACAACAGAGCTATTGAGTGATACTGAAGAGGTTGTGTTTACAGCAACGCCTTCGGAATCGCATACTGTTTCGTATTTCGGACTGTATTTTCTCAGTTCGTCGTAGATTTTTCCGCGAATTCGCTGGATTGCATAAGTTTCGAACTTTGTTCCGTAATCCGGATCAAATCGGTCGATTGCCTCGCTCAATCCTTCTATTCCAAACTGGAAGTAATCGCGGCGATCGAATAATTCGTTTTGAATAAAATTTGATTTGTGGATTACATAATGAACAAGATTAACATAATTCATAATGATCTGTTTTTTAAGATCACTTGTTGGATTGTGTTTGAAGTTTGCCCAAATATTGTCGTTATTCATTTTCGTTGGTTCCCGCTAAGTCGTTTGAATACCTGTTTATTTTTTCAAATGAGTTTTTATTAATTGATTTTATTAATCCGATTGCAATTAAACTGAGTAGAACGGTAAGCATTATAAAAATGACAAATGAGTTTAGTAGAACAGATTCTATTGCCACGCCTTTTTGAGTGAAATAGATAACAGAGAAAAAGAAAACCAGTAAACCGGCTTGTAATATTATTTTGTTCATCCATTCTCCTTTTTTTACTACTACAGTTTCAAACACTATACCAGAGGGGAACTGAATAAATGTGAAAAAAAAGTGGGTTTTTAGACTGAATTCGAAGAATTAAAAGCGGGTTAGACGCATTGGCTGGTTATTATTAGCCACTTGGGTGATTTTTAGTAAACGTATTGCAAGCTCGTTAATTTCTAAGGCGGATTTAGAATTCGGATACGTTTTCATCATTATAACCTGTTCCATTATCGACTTGTAAACTACACGGTCGTAACCGATTACACCGAGAAGACTTACTTCCGATTTTAGAAAGTGTCTTAATGCTGTGGAAAGATTTTGAAATGCTGAATCACTATCGTCCTTACTTTCGGACTTATTAAAGACGACATAATTTTTTGTTACTTCTGTATTTTCAAAAATAAATTTAAGAAGAACGTAAGCATCCATTACTGATGTCGGTTCGGGAGTTGCAATTACAATATTATAATCGGATTTACTTAATTGCCGGATCGTTAAGTTGTCGGCACCGGCAGAACTATCCAAGATTATATAATCGTATTGAGGAGCAATTTTATTTAATTGAATGAAGAAATAATCGATTGATTCACGGGTTAATTTAGGATAATCTGCAGAACCGGAATCACCAAAAATTATATTCATATTTTCAGAATACCGGTAAATAATTTCGCGTAACACTTTCCTCTGCGTAAAGAAATCCGTAAGAGTATTTTCAACAGCATAATTCAGGAACAGATGGATATTGGGGAAATTGCAATCCAGGTCTACCAGTAATACATTTTTACCTAACCTTGATAATTGATAAGTAAGGTTCAATGAAAAAAAGCTTTTACCTGTTCCTCCTTTTCCGGAAGCAACAGAAATTATTTTGGAGAGCGGGTTTAACCGGGTTCTCTCTTCAAGCTTTCTTAATTCAATCAGTCTTGCAACTTGATCGTTCATTAATAAAGTTTCCCCGAAAAAATTAATTTTGCCAGTAATTCCGAATTAACAGAAATAATATCATCGGGTATTACCTGCCCATTTGTTAAAAACATTACGGGAACATTACTATTATAGACAAAATTAAGAATGTTGCCGTAGGATACTGCCTCATCAACTTTTGTGAAGATAACAGAACTATAATTAAGAGGATTAAACTTCTGCGAAATATCGATTAATGTTCTGGTTGATGTAGTTGCACTGGTAACAAGCACAGTATCATCTGCCTGTGCAGCATCAAGATATGCTTTTATATCGGATAAATTTTCTGCGTTCCTCTGACTTCTTCCAATTGTATCAATAAATATTAAGTCCTTATCCTTAAATTTTTTAATCAATTTGGACATATCTCCCGGTTCATAAGCAACAGCCATTTCTATATCGCTTATTTCAGAAAATATTCTTAATTGATCTATTGCACCAAGCCGGTAAGTATCAATTGAAATTAATCCCACGTTTAGCTTGTGAATTATTTTTGAAATAATTGCAAGCTTTGCAATACATGTTGTTTTACCTACACCGGTGGGACCTACAAGAGCAACTTTAGTAAGCTTGTTTTTCTTAACGTTAAATTCTTTTGTAGGAATTAGCGAAGCCATTCCGGAAATCAAATAGCTTTCCAGCTTTGAAACATCTACCATTCCATCATAGTTTTCAAGCTGACCAATCAGCTCTTTAACAATATTCTTTTGTACTTCGTGATGTAAGAGAACATCGGTGAGTTCTTTAATTTCCTGTTCTTTCTCAATTGTGGGTTTACTTTCTACAACTAACTTTTTATCTACTTCTTTTTTAATTAAATCTTTTTCCTGAAACACTTTTTTCTGAAGTTTTTCGAGTTCATGCTGAAGGTCAGTTTTTACCTGAGATTTATCATTATGAACTGTTTCAATGTTTTTGTTACTTTGTTTTTTATCCAGCCCGGCTGTTATTTCGAACATCTTCTTAACGTTGAACCTTCTATCATCTTCTAAGACCCGTGTTCCAAGAATAATTGCTTCACTGCCAAGTTCAGCTTTCATTTGTTCTGTAGCTTCTTTTAGTGTTGGAGCCAGAAATTTTTTAATCTGCATTTTCAACCTCTAACTTGCCTAAGAATTCAATTTCCACATTTGCCGGTAATTCACTGAATGATAAAAGTGCAAGCTCCGGAAAGCTTGAATTTATTAAACGATAAATATAAGGTCTGATTGCAGCAGAAGTAATTAATACCGGCGGATAACCAAGTGTGTTAAACTTTTCCAGTGCCATTTGGATACTTGTGTTTAGTTCTCTTAATACTTTTGTGCTTAATCCAAGTGTAACAACACTATCTTTTTGTGATTGAAGTGAGTTAGTTACAAGGGATTCCAGATTCTCGCTTAATGTTACAGCATGAATAATACCGTTTGTATCGCGGTAAATATTAGCGATTGTATCACCAATTGTATGTCTTACGTATTCTGTAAGCACATCAATATTTTTTGTTGTTTTTGAATAATCAATTAACGCTTCCAGTATTCTTACAAAATCTTTTATAGGAATATTTTCTTTAAGCAGATTTTGAAGAACTTTCTGAATCATTCCAAGATTAAGAACATCCGGATTTACATCCTCAACAACAGCAGGATATTCTTTCTTAATATTCTCGAGAAGTTGTTTAACTTCCTGGCGGGATAAAATTTTATCAAAATTCTTTTTCAATGTTTCCTGTAGATGTGTTGCCAGAACAGATATACAATCTACAACTGTGTATCCAAGCATTTCAGCTTTTTCTTTATCTTCATAAATTATCCAGTAGCTGTTCATACCAAAAGCAGGATCAGTAGTTGGAATTCCCGTTACTTTTTCTTCAACACCCCCGGGATTCATTGCAAGATATCTGTCCGGATAGATCTCGAATCCGCTTGCAATATTTCCTTTTATTTTAATTATGTATTCATTTGGGGAAAGTTGTAAATTATCCCTTACACGTACCGGAGGAATTAATACTCCATATTCGAGAGCAACCATCTTTCTAGTTGATGAAATTTTTTGAAACAGGTTTCCTCCCTGTTGTTCATCAACCAGACTTACAAGTCCATAGCCTATTTCTATTTCAATAGGATCTACCTGAAGATATTGTTCAACTTTTTCTTCTGTTTGTTCTGAAGAAACAATTTTCTGTTCTCCCTGAGCAACCGGAGTTTCAATAACCTTATTTTTCTTTACCGCGAAAGAAGCGGCGCCCAGAACACCGGCTAAAACCATAAAAGGAACTGTTGGCATTCCCGGTATAAATGCAAACATAAATATGGCAACCGATACTGTTCCAAGAACACGCGGATTAGAAAACAACTGAGTCTTTATTTGAAAATCCAAAGCAGAACCGGATGCACTTCTTGTAACAACAAGTCCGGCTGCTGTTGCAATAATTAACGCTGGAATCTGGGAAACTAAACCATCACCGATTGTAAGTATTGTATAAGTCTGAACTGCTTCTGAGAAATCCATACCGCGCTGAGCAACACCGATAATAAATCCGCCGATAATGTTAATTCCGTTAATAATCAGTCCGGCAATCGCATCTCCTTTAACAAACTTGCTTGCACCATCCATTGCGCCGTAGAATTCAGCTTCGCGGGAAATCAGATCCCGGCGTTTACGTGCATCTGATTCTGAAATTAAGCCGGTATTAAGATCGGCATCAATTGCCATTTGTTTTCCGGGCATTGCATCAAGAGTAAAACGGGCTGCTACCTCAGAAATTCTTCCTGAACCTTTTATTATTACTATAAATTGAATTACCAGTAATATTATGAATACAATAAAACCGACTATATAATCACCACTTACAACGAATGTTCCGAATGACTCAATTACTTTTCCTGCATAACCGTCAATCAGAATTAATCTTGTTGAACTTATATTCAATCCTAAACGGAATAATGTTGTTACGAGTAATAATCCGGGGAATACAGAAATATCAAGAGGCGATTGAATGTATAAAGAAACAATTAGAATAAGAACTGCCAGAGTTATGTTGATAGAAAGAAGGAAATCGAGTAGACTTGCCGGTAAAGGAATTAACATCAGACCTAACATAAGTATCAGTCCTAATGCTA
>JAGXSM010000218.1 GCA_018333725.1 Melioribacter sp.
ATTGCAAAGCGAAAAGAACTATTAACAGGTAATACACAAATTGATTGGGCATTTGCAGAAGCTCTTGCATTCGGTACTCTTTTAACTGAAAAACGTACGGTCAGACTCAGTGGTCAGGATAGTGCACGGGGAACATTTAGTCAGCGGCATTTAATTTTTACTGATATGAATACTGAAGAAGAAGTTTTACCTCATAATTTTATTGAAGAAGGTCAGGCAAAAATTGAAGCACTCGATAGCTTACTTTCGGAAGCAGCTGTATTAGGATTTGAATTTGGATACAGCATTTCTGATCCGCTCGCTTTAGTAATCTGGGAAGCACAATTCGGAGATTTTGCTAATAGTGCTCAGGTTATAATTGATAATTTTATAGTCAGTTCGTTTACAAAATGGCAGTTGCCAAATAATCTTGTATTGTTACTACCTCACGGACAGGAGGGACAGGGACCGGAACACAGCAGTGCACGACTAGAAAGATTCCTGATACTATGTGCAGAAAATAATATGTATGTATGTAACCCCACAACACCTGCGCAGTATTTTCATTTGCTAAGGAGACATATCCATAAAAATACATCTGAGGTAAACGGAGCTTACGAAAAACCTCTTGTTGTTCTAACACCTAAGAGTTTATTACGATTACCCGCTGCAAGGTCGCCTATAAACGATTTTACCGATGGAACGTTTGAAGAAATTATTGATGATAATGTTGCTAATAAATCTAAAGTTACCGACGTAATTCTTACAAGCGGAAAAATATATTATGAATTGAACAACTTTAGAGTAATAAATAAAATTGATGATAAAGCAATAATAAGGATTGAGCAGTACTATCCATTTAATTCCGAGCTATTGAGCAAATTATTACAAACATATCCAAATTCTAAATCGATAAAGTGGGTTCAGGAAGAACCACAAAATATGGGTGCATGGAATTTTCTTTTTCCAAGGTTGATTAAGGTTATCCCGGATAAATTGAAATTAGAGTTTGTGGGACGTCAGGAAAGTCCAAGTCCGGCAAGCGGTTCGTCAAAGAAATTTCAGATTTCTCAAGAGGAAATTATTAAGAAAGCATTTGAATAGTTGTTAGAATTAATTAATAGCTAAAGAGTTCTGGATAAGTTTTGTTATTAAAGAATCTCTTACCAATTCAAAATCTTTACGGTATTCTTTTGCAACCGGATTAGAGGTTGGTAATTTTTCTCTTAGTGCATCAACCTGTTTACCATTTTTCCAGAATCTAAAACATACATGCGGACCAGTAGCCAGACCGGTACTACCCACGTAACCGATAATTTGACCTTGCTTAACTGCTGAACCCGGACGAATCCCTTTTGCGAATTTAGACATGTGAAGATATTGTGTTGTATATGTTGCATTATGTCTAACCTTAACATAATTGCCATTACCGCTTGTATAACTTGCTTCAGTTACAACGCCATCCCCTACAGTCATAATTGGTGTTCCTGTTGGAGCTGCATAATCAGTTCCAAGGTGAGCTTTATATCTACCAAGAACAGGATGAAATCGTTTCAACGAAAAACGTGATGATATTCTGCTGAATTTAAGTGGGGCTTTTAGAAATGCTTTACGTAAGCTGTTCCCTTTTTCATCATAATATCCTACTTCGTCATTCTTCTCGAACCTGAAAGCAAAAAAATCTTCGTTCCGATGACGGAATGATGCGGTTAATATCTTTCCAACTCCGGTTGATTTCCCATCAACAAATAATTCTTCGTAAACAACTTTCAGAGAATCATTCACCTGAATTCTGAAAAAGTCGATTTGCCACGCATAAATTTCGGATAATTTTACAGCAACTTCCGGATTTACATTTTGCGATTCTAAAGTCTGCCATAAGGAATTTTTTATGCTGCTTGCAAAGACTCTCTCTTTTATACTTACTTCTTTTTTGCCATGATAAACTTTTACACTATCTCTAAGATCAAAAACAACATACTCAACTGGATTGCGGACATATACAAGGTAATGAACAGTTTCTGTTGAATCCCACTTTGCATAAAGATAATATTCATCTCCGGCTCTAAAACTTTTTACAGGAAAGATTTCATGTGCCTCTTCTGCAATTTGAAATATCTTCTTATCAGAAACACCATGTGGAGTTAAAATATCTCCGAGAGTTTCACCTGAGTTGATAGTACCGTGTACTTCTATTAATGAATCGACTGCCAATCCAAATGAATTAAAATTTTCAACAGGTGATTTAACTTCACTTTCGTTATTCGTACAACCGGTTATAAAAGGAAGGATAAAAAGGAATGGGAAAATTATTATGAAGGATCGTAAGCTTAATTTCATCTATAATTGAATCCGCTTTCGTTTAAATCAGGATAATTTTTTTATAATTTCGACCGAGTTGATTCCTTCTGATTCGGCAGAAAAATTTGGAATAATTCTATGTCTTAATACCGGGATAAGGAATGTTTTTACATCATCAATTGAAGGAGTAAATCTACCTTCCATTACTGCTTTAGTTTTAGCTGCAAGAATTAAGTATTGAGATGCACGCGGTCCGGCACCCCAGCTAATCCAATCTTTAACAAATTGTTGAGTATTTCCGTTTGTTGGTCTTGTACTGTTTACAAAGCTTACAGCGTATTGAATTACATTATCTGCAACCGGTACACGCCTTATTAAGTCCTGGAAGGAAATCATTTCATCTGCTTTAATAATTTTTTGAAGTGTTGGTTTATAATCGCTTGTTGTTTGTTTTATTATCTCAACCTCCTCTTCAAAGCCAGGATAATCGAGCCAGAGGTTAAACATAAACCTGTCGAGTTGTGCTTCGGGAAGCGGATAAGTTCCTTCCTGCTCAATTGGATTTTGCGTTGCAAGAACAAAGAATGGCTCTTCCAATTTATGTGTAATTCCGGCAGCGGTTACTTTGTATTCTTGCATTGCTTCAAGAAGTGCTGATTGTGTTTTAGGTGGAGTGCGGTTTATTTCATCGGCTAAAATCATGTTTGCGAAAATTGGTCCTTTTATGAATCTGAATTCCCGCTTTTGAGTAACTGGATTTTCATCAATTATTTCAGTTCCGGTTATATCGCCGGGCATAAGATCCGGAGTAAATTGTATCCTGTTGAATTTAAGATCAAGAACTTCTGCAAAGGTTTTTATCAACAGGGTTTTTGCCAATCCCGGAACACCAATTAGAAGACAATGTCCGCGTGAAAGAAGTGCAACTAAAAGATCATTTATTATCTGATCCTGACCGATAATTACTTTTGCGATTTCTTTCTTTATATTTTTTACTGCAATCGATAATTGTTCAACCAGTTCAACATCATTATTCGGCACTTGAACCCCGTATTTAATCTATACAATAATATTAAAATTAATTGATGCCCTTCTTAAAGTCGAATATCCCAATATATTTTTTCTCTCAATTCATCCATCCACTTAGCATATAATTTCTGTTTTTTGTAATACTCTGCCAGACGCTTAATCTCTGCAAAATCTTCATCAAGACTGGCTTTATGTTCCGGAGTCCGTTTAATCAATTTAACAATATGATATCCGTATGCATTATTATCTATTTCAAGTCTTTTAGGAAAGCTGATATCATTTTCCTTCATTTTAAAGATCACATCAAGCAAGGATTTATCAAGCTGATTTTTTTCAAATGTTCCGAGCTCGCCGCCGAATCTTGCATTTTCTTTATCATCACTGTATTTCTTTGCGTAGTATTCAAAAGTATTTACCTTACGCATAATACTATCTCGTATGTCGTTAAGAAATTCAATAGCTTTAAGATCTGCTTCATCATCTGCTTTCAGTTTGATAAGAATATGCCGGCAATGAATTGATTCCCCTCTTCTTTCCAGTAATTGAATAATGTGGTATCCAACCGGAGATTCAACAATTCCCGAAAGTTGATTTGGTGCAAGAGCGAATGCAGCAGCTTCAAATTCAGGATAAAAGACGCCGCGTTTAACAAATCCAAGGTCGCCTCCTTGAGATGCACTACCGGGATCGTTTGAATATTGACGGGCTAACTGTGCGAAGTCGCCCCCTTTTTTAATTGAATCCAACAGCATAGCAGCAGTTTCCCTTGCTTTCTGTTTTATTCTCTCACCTGTTTTAGGATTCTGGAATATATGCGAAATCTGGAAACGTTCCGGGACAACGCCAAGCGAATCTTTATAGGTATTAAAGAATTCTTCTACTTCTAAACGAGAGACCTGAACACCGGCGAACTTTTTTTCTCTAACATACTCCGACATTGCCATTTTTCTAATATCTTCCCGTATAGTCCTTTTAATCTTTTCGAGTGGCATTCCATAAACCTGTTCCAGTCGTTCTTTAGACCCAAACTGCTGCATCAACATATTGACTTGATAATCCAGTCTTTGATTTACCTGCTCATCTGTGACAGTAACGGAATCCAATTCGGCTTGAGCATAAAGCAGTTTCTCTTCTATTAATTGATTAAGAATTGCTCTTACAATCTGCGGATCCTGAGGATTAAGTTTTCTCTGGGAAGTTTCGTAATAAACCCGAAAGTCCAGATCAGATTTTAAGATTATTTCGTTATCAACAACGGCAACAATTTTATCGCCAACCTGTTGAGCTAAAAGAGAAACGGTAAGTATTAAAAAACTAAAAATGTATTTCATTCTGTGTACCTTTTTATATCAATATTATGATCGTCTATTAATTTATTTAAGTATCTTCTTACAAGTTCTTTGTTTTTAAGAATCATAAACCTGTCTTTCACAATTTCAGTAATCATATCAAATGAGGGGAGAGTTCCTTTATCAAATTTTTCAATTAATTGAACAATTGCAAATTTCTGCGGTTCCTCCTGCAAAACAATACTAACCTCGTTGGGTAAAAGATTAGTAACAATTTTATATTGAGTAACCGATGCGAATTTATGAGCAGGTATTAAAAGAGCCGATTGCTCATTTATAATTGTTTCGCCACCTCTAAATGAATTGAGAGTTTTTTTCCAATCGCTTTCAACCAGTAATTTTCTGAATCTTACTGCCGTTTCAATGTTATTAAAGTAAGCAGTATTGATTTTAAAATAATCCTCGGTGAATATAAAATCCTGTTTATATTTTTCGTAAAAAGCTTTTAGTTCATCGCTGCCCGGTTCATATTTATTTTCTTCGAGGTATTTATTAATTACAAATGCTGCTGCAAGTTCTTTTCGGGAATTTTCTAATATGCGATTGAATTCATCAGAATCCAGGATTCCGTTATCCCGGGCTTCCTTGTAAAGGATTTCTTTTTCAACCCAATCATTTATAAATTCTTCACGAAGCTTGGATTGATTACTGAAATCGCCTAATGCATTTTCTAAATTTTCCTCGGTTAGAACAGAATCCCCAACTTTAACAAGATGCCTGGATGTCCTGTCCTCGTCCGAACAGCTAACAAAAATTAGAGTGGATATTAATAATACCGGACTAATTCTTAAATGCATTACCTAACTCATTGTAATAGATTTTCGGTTTATAAATATTCTTAAGACCATTGATATAAATATCCTCAAGTCTCTTACTTTCACGTTCCTGAAGCAGACTTGCAATTTCGGCTTTAACCTCATCCAGATTTTTAAGCCGGGCATCCTCACGTTTAATAAGCTTAACAATAGACCATCCATCCTGGAAGCGGAACGGTTCTGATACATCACCAATATTCTTCAACGAGTTTGCTTTTTTCGATAGATCATTTGCATCTATTTCAACCAATCCGTAATAGCCGGGGACATCCTGATAACCCAATCTTTGCGAATACTTAACAACAAGACTATCGAAATTTTCTCCACTTTGAGCCAGTGAATAGTAATGATTAATTAACGAATCAGTAGATGTATAAACCTCCTTAAATTCAACCCTGTCCTTCCACTTAAATTCTTCCCGGTGTTGATCAAAATAGTTCTGAATCATAGAACTATCAACTACAACTTTGGTCCATACTTCTTCTTCAAGTAATTTGAAAAGGTAAATTCCATTTTCATATTCTTCCATAAGTGATGCAAATTGGGGGCTCTCTTTATCGTATTCCATTGCTTTCTTTCTTAAAATCATATCATCAACGTAATTGGTATAAATATCCTTAATAGTTTCGTCATTAAGAAGGCTGTAATTATATTGTTCAGACCTAATAATATATGACATTAGTGAGTCCACAGTAAAATATTGATTTGAAAAAGTAAAAAGAACTTCGGGGCCGAGGGATTGTTTATATTCTGTTGCTTCAAAGTTTCTACCGCTTCTTATGGCCTTTGCAGAAGAGACCAACTTCTGATAGATATCTTCATTCATTCTATAGTTATAATTCTTTTTTAAGCTATCAAGAAGTTTTTCATATTCCATCTTAAAGTATGTTCTAATAAACATATCTTTTAATTCTTCCGCACTCTCCTTAAATGATGGGTAAGGAGAAATTTCATTTACTCTAACTATATGGTAACCAATCGTTGTTTCAATAATTGGAGATATTTCATCAACATTCGTACTGAACAATACATCTTCAAACTTTGGGTCAATTCGTCCACGGGATAAGAATCCTAAATCACCATACTGTTTTGCAGTCATTTTATCTTCGGAGTATTCGAGTGCTATTTTATTAAAGTCGGCACCTTCTTTAAGTTTTTTCTCGATATCTAAAATTTTCTTTAATGCTCTTGTAGAATCTTTCTTTCCGGTTGAATCGAGTATGGAAACCATTATGTGTTGAGCTTTAACCTGGTCTTTACGGGGTTGTTTTTCCAATACCTTTAATACATGATACCCATAATTCGATTTTACAAGTTTAGGATAAATTTTACCAGCTTCGGTTGAGTAGATTGCTTCTTCAATTTCGGGAACGACTATCATACCCGAAGTAACCCATCCAACTACTCCTCCCCTTTTATTGGTATAAGTATCTTTTGAATACTGTTCGGCAAGCTTTGCATAGTCTTCCCCTTTATTAATCCTTTCGATCAATTCATTACCGAGTTTTTCAGTTTCCTCGGCATTCATAGTCGAATCGGGTATCAGCATAATATGTGCAGCTTTAAACTCTGTTTTTCTTCTTTCGTACATTTTTTTCAAAGCCGGTTCGTAAAGATGATCTTCGAGGAATAAGGTAGAGCCGATATTCTTTTTATAATCGAATAATTCCTTTTGCATATCAGGATCGGTAGTAAAACCTCTTACTTCTGCGTCCCTCAATTTCATTTTGTAATTAACATAGAGGTCAAGAAATTTTTTCAGTTCATCCTGAGAATCCGTTTTAGCTTTCTCTATTCCACCTGTGTTCTTTGCATATGCTTTTTCAAATTCATCCAGATAGATTTTATAATTACCATACTCGGCAACAACAATTTTAGAATGTTCGGATGTACATGAAACAATTAGGATGGATAACGGCAGAAGCGATAAAAGAAGCTTTCGAAAAATCATTAATAAACCTCCGTCAATTTTTAAGAATCAATTAATCATTTGTAATGCGAAGTGCAAAAATAACAAGAAAATCTAAATTTACTCTCATTATTCAACTTTGAAAGGCATTGTGTTCCTTTCCCAGAAAATTCCATGCTCGTAACCCTGGATTTTCTTATCAATTTGGGCTTTTTCTAATCTTTTTTCTGCAAGGCAAGCATACATTTTATCTAATTCAATCCCTACATAATTCCTGTTAAGTTTCTTGGCAACTACAGAGGTTGTTCCGGAACCGAGGAACGGATCAAGAACCGTATCTCCTTTTTTAGAACTTGAAAGAATAAGTTTTGCAATTAACTTTTCCGGTTTTTGAGTTGGGTGATCTGTATTCTCCGGCATCGACCAGAACGGTACTGAAATGTCAGTCCAGATATTGGACGGGAAAGTTAATCGAAAATTCCCATTACTATTTTTCGACCAGTCTTTCGGTTGACCATTACTATCCTTGTAAGGTGCTATCACTTTCCTGTTTAACTTAACGGCATCGTGATTGAAGGTATATTTTCTGGAGAGAGTGCAATACCAAATATCTTCAGAATTATTTTTCCAGTTCGATTTTGCGCCTCGTCCTTTTTCGCGCTCCCATGTTATTCTGTTTCTAACATAGAAATATTTTTCCAGTATATGTCCGATTGAAATAGATGTGCGCCAATCGCTGCAAAAATAGACAGTAGCATTTTTCTTTAGTGTATGAATTATTCTGGAGATAAAATTATTAATCCATTCAGAATACTCATTTATTGAAATAGCTTTTACTTTAAGCGTGTTGAAAGATTTATAAAGGTTATAAGGCGGATCAACAATCAGCAAGTCAACAAAATTATCTGGTAAATGGTCAATAACATTAAAAACATCCTGGCAGATTGTTTTGTTTATTATTTTAGAAACGGATTCATTCTTATTAACCGTAATTAAATTGGCGGAATATTTTTCAAAATCGGAAACAGAGATTTTTACTGTCCGGTTAAGCGGTGATCTGGATTGTTTCTTCATATTTAGCCGCCATAATTCATTTACTTTGCTAATGTACCGGGAGATACGCTGTTATCGATCTCGATAAGTTTAACTTTTCCTTCTTCCGATGTATCAACCGCCATCACCATCCCCTGTGAATCCAATCCAAATAATTTTGCGGGTTTCAGATTTGCAACTACCAATACTTTCTTACCAATTAGCTGCTCAGGTTCGTAACTCTTAGCTATTCCGGCAACTAATTGTCTTTCTTCATTACCAAGATCAATTTTTAACTTCAGCAGTTTTTCACTTTTGTTTACTTTCTCGGCATTTTTTATTACGGCTACTCTAAGTTTTACTTTCTTAAAATCATCAATGGTAATCTCTTCATCAACCGGTTTTACATCCCCATCTGGTTTACCGAGTTTATTTATCTGTTCGTCAATTACTTTATCTTCAATTTTAGTAAAGAGAATTTCAGATTGACCGAGTAAATGACCTTCTTTCAAATTAAGTCTTCCGCTTGTATTCCAATTACATTTAGTTGAATTAAGCATCTTAAAAATCTTTTCCGTAGAAAATGGAATTACAGGTTCGAATAATTCCGCTAAAGTATAAATACAATTGAGACAGATATTTAATGCAGTAGCACATTTTTCTTTATCTTTCTTAACAGTAACCCACGGTTCAGAGTCGTTAAAATACTTATTGCCGGCTCTTGCAAGATTCATCATTTCAAAAACTGCATCCTTAATTTTATAACGGTCGATAAGTTCACCAACTTTAACCGGATATTCTTCAATCAATTTTATCATATCTTCATCAATCTTATCCAGTTTACCAAGTGGCGGAACTTTTCCCTCGAAATGTTTAAATACAAATGTGAAAGTCCTGTTAATAAAATTTCCAAGTATATCAGCTAACTCGCCGTTATTTCTGGACTGAAACTCTTTCCAGTAGAAATCAGTATCTTTATTCTCAGGAAGATTGGCAGCCAATGTATATCTAAGCGGATCAGGTGGAAAGAGATCGAGAAAATCAAGTACATCTACTCCCCATCCGCGCGATTTAGAAAATTTCTTACCTTCAAAATTTAGAAACTCATTGGCCGGCACATTTTGCGGTAAGATGTATTTATCAGACTGAATATCGTTCCATGCCATTAACATTGCCGGGAAAATAATTGTATGGAAGACAATATTATCTTTACCAATAAACGCTACATATTTTGTATCGTTCATTTGCCAGAATTTTTTCCAAAGTTCCGGCTCATTTCTTTTTTGCGAAAGTTCTTTTGTAGCGGAGATGTAACCGAGTACGGCTTCGAACCAAACATAAAGTACTTTACCTTCAGCTTCATCAACAGGTACTTTTACACCCCAATCAAGGTCCCTTGTATAAGCACGGTCTTTTAATCCTTCCTTAAACCATCCGCGGCAATACTGAAGAACGTTTTCTTTCCAGCCGAATTTCTCACTCATTTCCGAAACGTATTTTTCTAATCTCTCCTGAAATTTCCCCAGTGGGAAATACCAGTGAGAAGTTTCTTTTAGTACAGGTGTTTCTCCGGAAATTTTACTCTTAGGATTTTTCAGCTCAGATGGTTCATATAATGATCCGCATTTTTCACATTCATCGCTCCGTGCCTCTTCATTTCCGCATCTTGGGCAGGTTCCTTCTACATACCGGTCAGGTAAAAACATCTTTACTTTTTCATCATAAAACTGGAGTGATTTTTTTTCAACTAATAAACCCTGGTCGAAGTATGTCTTAAAAAATTCCCGGGCTGTTTCATGATGAATTAGAAGACTTGTTCTTGAGTAGATATCGAAACTCATTCCGAATTTCTCGAAAGCCAACCTGTTTAATTCATGATACCGATCGATAATAACCTTGGGAGATACTTTCTCGTTATCGGCAGTAATCGTTATCGGCACCCCATGTTCGTCGGAACCGCAAATGTAAATTATGTCGTCGCCATTTAATCTTTTGTATCGCACATAAATATCTGCCGGAAGATAAGCACCACTTAAATGACCCAGATGGATTCTTCCGTTTGCATAAGGTAATGCAGATGTTACAAGAACTTTTTCTTTATTGGTATTAGCTGAATTGCCCAAAACTTATCCACTCTTGTTTTTAATGAGGTCAAATATAAGAAAAAATGGGTTTTTAAACTCTTTATAGGAGAAGTTTGTGAATTAATGCTGCGGTTGAACTGTTTATAATTTATTAACATTATAAAATTTATCAATTGTGAAAAAATGAATAAATTTACAGCTCTTAAATAAGGAGATATCCAAGAATGAATTTAACTTCAAAATTTGTCATTATTATTTTGATATGCTGTTTAATCCCGGCTCAAGAAATAAAATCTCAACCATCATCCGGATTTCAAAAAGGGAATGTAATTTTTATTCACCCCGATGGAACATCGTTGGCAGCATGGAATGCGACACGAATGCTTTATGTTGGTCCCGATAACAAATTAAATTGGGATAATCTACCAAACATTGGTGTTTACTTAGGACACCTTACAAACTCATTAACAGCAACATCAAACGGCGGCGGAACGATTCACGCGTATGGAGTTAAAGTAGGAGTTGGTGCTTATGGAATGGATGACAATCACCAGATTCCAACAGCACGCTCCGGAAAAAAGATGAGCATAATTCAGGAGGCTATGGAATCGGGAATTAAAACCGGCTTAGTAAATTCAGGTAGTATTATTGAACCTGGAACAGGAGCGTTTGTTGCATCTGTAAATGCCAGAAAGGAAAACCAGGAAATTGCAAGACAAACTATTTTATCTGGAGTGGATGTAATAATGTATGGCGGAGAAGAATGGCTGCTTCCTAAGGGTGTAAAAGGATTTTATTGCAGCGAAGGAAAGCGAACTGACGGACTTAACCTGATTGATGAAGCAAAAAAACTTGGTTATAAAATTGTATATACCCGCGAGCAGCTTAAAAATATTAGTCCTGATGTAAACAAACTTCTTGGAATCTTTGCGGAGGGACATACATTTAACGATAAAACCGAGGAAGAACAAGCTAAACTAAATCTTGTGAATTTTAAACCGGAAGCTCCAACATTAGCAGAGATGACTGACGCTGCTATTAAAATATTATCCAGAAATAATCAGCAATTTATTTTAGTTATTGAAGAAGAAGGAACTGATAATTTTGGAAATAAAAATAATGCTAAAGGGATGCTTGAAGCATTAAAACGTGCTGATGATGCATTAGGCGTAGCAATGAATTTTATTAACTCAAATCCGAATACACTTTTAATTACCTGTTCCGATAGCGAAGCCGGAGGAATGGAAGCAATTAGTTATACAGAAGACTATTTCCCATTTGATAAACCGCTGCCAAAGTCAGCTTCAAACGGTGCTCCTTATGATGGAATAAATGGAAGTGAATCTTTCCCTTTCAGGTCAGCACCGGATAAATTCGGGAGGACATTTCCATTTGTAATAAACTGGTCAACAACTGATGATGTTTGTGGTTCGGTTTTAGTAAGAGCTGCCGGTTTGAATTCCGAATATGTGAAAGGTTCTATTGATAATACCGATATTTATAAATTTATGTATCTGACGTTGTTCGGGAGATTGCTTAAGTAGCTGATATAAAATAAATCTTGCTCATAATCATGATCTGGATTATGAGCAAGATACTTAAAAATTATCCTTCCAGACCCTTATACATATCTTCAATTAAATCTTTGTAGCGTTCCTCAATAACTTTACGTTTTACTTTTAATGAAGGAGTAAGTTCGCCGCCTTCAATTGTAAACGGTTTATCAAGTATTGCAAATTTCCTTACCCTTTCAAACGCAGCAAGTTTCTTCTGGAATTCTCCAAGTTCCTTATCCAGTAATTCATATATCTGTTTCATCTTAACAAGTTCGTCTAGGTTACTGTAATGAATTCTATTTGCATCGGCGTATTCTTTTAGTGCTTCGTAATCTGGAACAATGAGAGCCGTGATAAACATTCTTCTATCGCCAATAATTACGAACTGATCGATATACTTGCTTGCAAGGAACATATTTTCAATTGGAGTGGGTGCAATGTACTTACCTCCGGAAGTTTTAAAGAGATGTTTCTTTCTATCGGTTATAATTAAAAATCCTTCAGCGTCGAATACACCAATATCGCCGGTATGTAACCAGCCGTCTTTAATTGTGTCTTCGGTCTCTTTTTTATTTTTGTAATAACCTTGCATTATGTTCGGTCCGTAAGCAAGTATTTCTCCGTCTTTTGCAATTTTTACTTCAACACCGGGCATTGGTTTACCGACTGTTCCGAATTTATAATCATTTAATCGGTTTGCAGTAATAACCGGGGAAGATTCTGTTAATCCATAACCTTCAATTATTAAGATACCGGCAGCTTCAAAGAAAATTCCAAGTTCTCTTGAAAGTGCGGCACCACCGGAAATAAAAAATCTTAACTGTCCACCCGTTCTTTCTCTCAACTTACCAAAAACTAATTTATCTGCAAGTTTTCGTTTTAATGTTAGCATAATGGGAATTGGATGCCCTGATCTTTTTGCAATCTGAAATTCTTTTCCGGTTTCAATTGCCCAGTTAAAAATCTTCTGTTTCTTTTCAGGCTGACTTTCTACATTCTTCTTAATTCTACTATACATTCTTTCGAAAAGACGTGGAACGGCAGTCATAATTGTAGGTTTTATTTCCGACATATTATTAGCAATCTTCTCAATACTTTCTGCATATGCAATCATACCTCCGCAAGAGAATGCTGTGTAATAACCGCCCATTCTTTCGAAGATGTGACATAACGGTAAGAACGAAAGGAAGATATCACTTTCTCCGATATTAAAAATTTCGTGTGCAGCTTTAATATTGGAAACAATATTTTTATGAGTAAGCATTACTCCTTTGGGGTCGCCGGTTGTTCCGGAAGTATAAATGATTGTGCACAATTGATTTTCTGAACAAAGAACAGACTTCTCATTAAAATAGTT
>JAGXSM010000219.1 GCA_018333725.1 Melioribacter sp.
CATAATGAGTGGACATTCTTCCTAAGAAATCGTCGAGGTTTTTGGATTTTGCCGGCGACCATACAACTTCGCTTAAAGCGCATAGACGCGGTAATAACATATATTCAATGTGATCTGTAGTTTTAATTTGCTCGGTCCACATATTTGCCTGAGCGCCCATTATATATTTTGCTTCTTCCTCATTTAATTGAGCCGGCACCGGTTCAAACGAATAAACTTTTTCCAAAGGTGTATAACCACCAAAAGCTTTTGGTTCTCCACTTAGTCCCTGGTAATGATCAAAATAGCAGTGTGTACCCGGGGACATAACAACATTATGTTTCAATTGTGCAGCCGCAATACCTCCTTCAGTTCCGCGCCAGCTCATTACAGCAGCATTTGGTGCAAGCCCCCCTTCAAGTATTTCATCCCAGCCGATAATTTTTTTCCCTTTGCTGTTTAGAAATTTTTCTATACGCTGAATAAAATAGCTTTGTAGTTCGTGCTCATTGTTAAGGTTTTCTGTTTTAATTCTCGCCTGGCACAATTCACATTTTTCCCAGCGTGTTTTTGGAACCTCATCACCGCCGATATGAATATATTCACTTGGAAATAATTCAACAACTTCGCTTAAAATATTTTCAAGAAACTCGAATGTTTTATCTTTACCCGCACAAAAAACATCATCATAAACTCCCCATATAGTTCCTACTTCAAATGGTCCACCCGTGCATGAATATTCGGGATACGCTGCAAGAGCTGCAAGTGCGTGTCCCGGCATTTCAATTTCAGGTACAACAGTTATGTATTTTGATTTTGCATACTCAACTACTTCACGTATTTGTTCCTGAGTATAAAAACCACCAAGCGGCTTTCCATCGCCCATTGTCTCTTTTCTAATTGAACCAATCCAAGTAAGCTTAGGATATTTTTTGATTTCTATCCGCCAGCCCTGATCCTCTGTTAAATGCCAGTGGAAAGTATTCATCTTATATGTTGCAAGAATGTCGATATATTTTTTAACGAACTCGACCGGAAAGAAATGCCTGCACACATCCAGATGAACACCACGCCATTTGAATCGGGGGTAATCTTCAATAAACCCACATGGAATCAAAATAGCTTTCGATTTTTCAAGAGGGAACATCTGCATCAAAGTTTGTATTCCGTAAAATAATCCGGCACCGGTTTTCGCTTTTATTGAAACGTTGTTTGCTTTTACTAATAATTGATATCCTTCTTCATTGTTAATAGAGGGGTAGAGAATTAGTTGGATTAAATTACCCCCGCTTCCGGCAGAAACCAATTTCGAACCAATTCTTTCGGAAATAGAAACACCAAGCAGTTCTGCTAATTGATCAAGCTCTTTGTTCTGTGGAGTGATTACAATGCTTGTTTTGCTGTTAATAGTAAAAGTTCCTTCATCCCTAGAATATGAAACGGGTTTAGGAATAACAGGCAGAGTCTGTAAAATAATTTCTGAAGGAGAAGCAACAAAAAAAACAAATGCCAAAATGATTGATGTGATTTTTTGTTTCATCGGGTTTTCGAATTTTTATTGGTTGCCAATTTTGTTATAGCGTGAATACATTTTTATGACAGTATAAGTTACCGCTGCTAATAATATTATGAGATAAATCCACATTGTGTTGCCAAGGTCGTATGTCCGGTTCATGTTTGCAATATAAACTTCCCTGAAAACCAATAATATAAATGTGAGTGTAAGTGTCCCCAGCCAGTAGATAAAATTCTTAATTGAATTAATTGATTCCTCTTTCCTGGCTGGATCTAACCAGTATTTTTTATTTGGAAGGTTTATCATTTTTTCCGGGATCCTGTTAAGAAATAAATTAATAACAGAAAACATAACAGCAATTGAAAGTATAACCAAATAATAGGTAAGGAAGTAGGTGTTTTTATTCATCCAGCCATCTACTCTTCCGCTTGCATTAAAATGGGAAGCAATTTCTTCGGGCAGTCTGTTATAATAAAATACCGGTATTACAAGCGAAATGATTACAACAAAATAATAGATCAGCAATGGATATTTTGAGTTGTTCATAACAACCGGAATATTTGTAACTAAAAATCAGGAAAAAATAATTTATGCAAAAGAGCGAACTAAATTAATCGGCACTTGATTTATTAATGGATCTTATCGAGAACAATTCCAAATTGAGAAAGATGATGTGTAAAGTGCTTTTTGTGAAATATTTCCCACTCGGTTCTATTTAGTTCTCCAAACGTAGGGTTAGTAATTACTGCTTCCGGATTATTTTCAAAGAATTTATAAAAGTCTTCAATTTCTATTTTTAAGCCGGTAATTGCATCTTCATAGTTATTAAATTGAATTGGTAGAAGTCCTTCGCCAATTATAGGATTAATAAAATTTTTCGGTAGAGGACGTTCACTTAATAGGAATTTTTTCAAAGTCGGAATTTTTTCTGGTGGATTAAAACACTCTACTTTTATTTTGTTGTTACTAACTTTTACGGTAAGTAATAAATGTTCAACCATGTGCTGGGGAGTCATAATTCCCCATAGTGGTTTTGTCTCGGGAGATAATTTTTCTGCCTCTTCTAAAAATCGATTAAAATTCTTTTCCACATGTATCCTTTCCGTTATTTCAGATTACAACCTAATTATTGATAAGGAATATTACAAACTGGATTAATCCGGCCGGTTCTATTTTATTTAATTTTGTTTTGAATAATAACTTTTTTCTTGAAGGAAAATTTAATTATGTTTATCATAATACAAGAATATTTTAATAAAAACTCTTTCTGGATTATTTGAACAGTATCGGAAAAAATTATGGGTTCTCAGCAATTATTATTGATTGTAGTCGGTTTAATAGCAGTAGCGCTTATGGTATATACCGGCCTAACAATAATGAAAAGCTATTATGAAACCAGCAACAGGGATCAGTTAATTAGCTCGTTAAATAATCTGGCTATTCTTGCTCAGCAGTATTATAAAAGACCGGTCGAACAGGGAGGAGGCGGGGGCGCATATGCAAGATTTACAATCCCCCTCAATTTAAGGTCAACAATCGTTGGAAATTTTAACGCTTCAGCTCGAGGTAACCGCGTAGACTTTTCTGCTACCGGAGTAGAAATTGGACGAAATGGTAAAACGGTTGTTAGTGTAACGTGCAGAGTTGACAGGGATGGAGTAAGATTTACAATAACAAATTAATTAAAGTGAACGTGGAAAACGAAAACACGAATTATGTTAAATACCTTATAGAGCTTTCGCAATCAGGCAGAAAGAATGCTTTCTTTGACCTTTGTGAAATTAATTTAAGGAATGTTTTTACGGTTGCATACCGGCTCTATCCGGACTACGAGAAAGCCCAACAGATAACTCTGAAAACTTTCTTTATTGCATGGGAAAATATAAAGTCGTTCGATTCGAAAAAATCTTATATACTCTGGCTGAAAAGTGTTGCAATTAAAGCAGCAATTAATGAGCTCTCAAAATCGGGCACATCATTAAGCCCTTTAAATGGTAAAACTATTTATGCACACGAACATGAGAGAATTGAAAATCTAATAATTAATCTTCCAAACGAAGACCGGATTATCTTTGTGCTTCACGATTTAGAAGGATATGATTACGACGAGATGAAAAGTTTTTTAGAAGAACTTACACAGGATGAGATTAAATCGAAATTAATTGATATACGAGAACGACTAATGAGAGATCTGAGCTTATGAATTGCGAAGAGATTAAAATAAGCTTGCACGATTTTGTTGATGAATTGCTGGATGATAACCATAAAAGAGAGATTGAAGCGCACCTTAAAACATGCAATAACTGTTTCGCTGAATACAAAAAGATTAAAAAGTTTTTTGATAAGTTGAAAAACATGCCATACACTATTGATGCTCCAGCAAATCTGGTTGAAATACTTTCCGGTGAACTTCTTAAGAAAGTTGTAGCCGAACAACAGGAAGAGCGAACAAAACCAAAAGTAAAGATAAACAAGCTAAAGCGCGAACAGGTTAAACAGGAGAAGTTACATAAAAATTCCCGCGGTGCATTTAGAAAAAGCCGTGTTACTAAATCAATTTTTACAACAAAAATATCGGCTCCAATTGCACCAAGATTCGGACTGGATGCAAAGAAAACTATTTTAACTTTGCTGCCACTTGTGCTATTTGCCGTTGGATATTTTGTTTACGACTTCTCGCTTATTAATTCTCCGTGGAAAGTTAGAACAATAACAGGTAATGTCTTTATAAACGGGCAAATTAGAACAACTGAACGATGGGAAGAAAACGAAAGTCTGGTTACCGATAATTTTTCCAAAGCTGTTATTAATGTTCCAAAGACAGGCAGAATTGAAGTTGATGAAAATTCATTTTTGATTCTGCTAAAAGCAAAAGACAATGGAAATAGAATTAAATTTTTAAAAGGTTCGATAAGAGTAATAAACAGCAATTTGATACCATATCTTACAATTGAGGTTGACAATTCCCTGATATATGATAGAGGCGGAACATTTCAAATAACTATAGATGATAATTCATATACATACGTTAAAGTTGAATATGGATATCTGGAGATAGAACAAAAGGGAAGAAAGTTTTTTATTGACGAGGGCTATATTTGTGAAGTCCGTCCTAATACACACCCCGGGGTTCCTTATAGGGTTGATGCTCCGGATGAATTGAAAAGTGAAATAAGAAAACTGGATTACGAAAGTGGCGGCGACGAATCAGTTCAAAAAATAATTTCTATGGCAACTGAAAGCGACATGCTTACATTATTGGGATTAATCCCGAAATCATCTGAATCATATCGATCTGTTCTCTTCAATAAAATTTCTGCTTATTATCCGCCTCCATCCGGAGTTACTTTAGCCGGAATAGTGAAACTTGATCAGGACATGCTTGAAAAATGGTGGTTCGAGATAGAGTGGCAAATCTAATTTTTATATTTTATCGATGCTTAATAAAGAATGATCTTCTTCAATATTCTCAATCTCTTCTTTTAAGCGCGGTAAAACATTTAGAACCAATAAACCAATTGGCCCGGAAACAAACCCGATTAGAAACCAATTCTTAGTAAAACGTTCCTGTTTTTTTGCCGCATAAGAACACAGCGACCCGAAAATTAATCCGGATATTGCAAGCCATAAACCAATCATAATTACTCCTTTTTGTTAAGAGCAATATTAATCTATTTAAGCGAAAACAAGGTTAAGAAATTGTTAATTAATTAATAAGAAATTGTTAAGTAGAAAAAGAGCGAATAGATTTACAACGTTAGAGAAAATGCATAGAAGTTTATTCCCGCATGAATTTAATAAGGATTTATAAGTAGTGTCAAATAGAATGGATAGAAAAATTTTTGGATTTTTATTCTTGCATATGTTAAAGATATTTACGGCGTCACTGCGGGTGATCTCTTTCGGGAGAAGGGATGATTGTGGTGAAGTTAATTCACAAGAAAGGGTTAATAACCGCAATCTCTGTACAATGTACGGAGGCCGCAGTGACATTATAATAATAGCAATCCAAATTGAAGCATTTTAATAACCCAATCCGGAATTCCGATTAACTGCCCCAGACTTTTTACCCTGTACCACCAGCAATCATCATAATTTTTCTGAAGAACACCCATTAACATCTCTTTATTTTTTTTATAAGCTATCAACTGATTTTTACTCAAACCGCTTGCTAACTCTTCTTTTGTAAAATATTCGTAATGGAATTCGTCACTCAAAACAAATTTCATTTTATCAAGGGTATAAAAGTCGCTTGTTAATATTGTTTTTAATTCCAGCATAGATCTCTTCCGCAGAGTATCGTTTTCATTTCTTACAGTAATTTGTTTAAGCGAATCTTTAACAGGATTTTTTTTTGTTGTATCGCTTTTTGAATTAAAAGATTGGGCGTAAATTGAGGAAATTTGAAAAAGGATTATTAACGATAAAAATTTCACAAACTATGTGTTTTAGTGTTTTCATTATACTTTGAAATACCTGATCAGTTCCTTTGGTTGGAAAAATAAATTCAGTCCCGAAAGAACTTCTTCTTCCGGGACTGATTTGGAAAGATTATTTCTTAGAATCGATTTGTTTCAGCAACTCATCGCAAGCAGCTTTCAACTGTTCGTCAACACCTTTCGAAATCCAGTTAACAGAATTTTCTAATACGATATCCGGAACAGCCGGACCAAGTTCCTGATTCTTATCGGTTGCCTTTGTAAACCAACCTCTAAATGGTAAACGGACAAATGAACCGTCAATTAATCCCTTGCCACCAGTCGAAATAACAGAACCGTTTGTCGGGTAACCTACCAGTTTTCCGATTCCAAGAGTTTTATAAGCGTGCGAGAAAATTTCTGCGTTTGAATAACTTCCCTCGTTACAAAGTGCAATTGATGGCTTAGTCCATGCAGCAAATACAAGCCGTTCGCCTAATGGATAGTATTCGCGGAATTTCAATTTATCCTTTTCAAGGTTGCTGCTTGCACCGCGCGGAATTGTATAAGCATGCTGTTTGTAATTTAAGACTGTCATTAAATAATCTGTTGTTGATCCGCCGCCATTGTAACGGACATCAATCAATAAACCTTCTTTACCATAACCCGCTGCAGTTAATTCTCTTTCAAATACTTCGAAACTCGGGAAATCCATTCCTTGAATGTGAATATATCCTAACCTTCCACCGGAGTATTTATCAACAAGCTTCTTCCTTTCAGCAACCCACTCAGAATACATTAACTGCCGTAATGTAGCTGTGGGACGAATTACAACCTCTCTTTCTTTTCCATCTTTACCTTTTACATTCAGTAAAACTTTTTCATCGGATTTTGTATTCAGCATTTCATAGAAATTATTTTCGGCGGAGTAATTAAGTCCGTCAACTGCAGTTATTACATCATCTACGTAAAGTTTGCTTGTAGATTTATCCGCTGGTGAATCCGGAATTACTCGCAATACTTTCATTCCATCTTTCGTAAGAGTCAATTCGACACCAAGTAAACCGGTTGCATCTCTTTGTGTCTCACCGCGCTCTTGTGAAGTAAATCCCATGTGACTGGCATTCAATTCCCCGAGCATATTATTGAACATGTCGCGCAAATCGTTATTAGTTGAAGCCATCAAACATAAATCGCGGTATTTTTTATACAATGCATTCCAATCGTTCCCATGATATTGCGGATCGTAAAATCCATCACGTATTGCGCGCCACGCTTCTTCAAAAATCTGTTTACGCTCAGCCGGATAATCAATTTTCATTTTAGCAGAATATGGAAGGGCTTCTGGCTTATCTGCTTTTATATCATGCCGTGTAATAGAGCCGCCCATTTTTGTGTAATAAAGATATTTACCTTCCTTATCAATACTTACATTCATAGGATTAGAACCGCCTTTGGTAAGTTCCTTAAGATCTTTTCCATCCCACTTAATACTGTAAAGGTCTCTTCCTTTAGCGGTGCTGCTTTGTGCTGTATAGAAAAATGTTTCGCCATCTTTAGAAATTACCGGGTTCCCTTCATTACCCGGAAAGTTTGTTACCTGAACAATTCGTTCGTGAATTCTATCAAAATCGATTTTGATCGGTTTTACTTTCGGTTCATCCTTTTTGGCTTTATCATCTTTTGCTTTATCATCAGCGGGTTTTGGTGCAGCGGGTTTATCCGCAACTGGTTCTTTTTCATCCCAATCCTGTTTTGTTTTTTCCCAATCCTCTTTTTTCAACCATACGAACCAGATATCTGTGCTTCTATTATTTCTTTCAGAGGTAAATCCAAGTTTTGAACCGTCGGCACTCCAGAATGGATTTCCATCAGAACGCGGATGCATTGTTACATTAACCGGTTTTATAGAATTATCAGCGGCGTGAATGAATACTTCCTGGTTAAAATAGAGATCGTCTTGAGAGTAAGCGAGCCATTTATCATCCGGACTCCATGTTACATTTTGAGGTGCATTCCATCCTTTGTGTAGAATTTTTTCACTGCTCATTTTTCCGTCATTCGAAATATCTGCTACAACAAATTCTTTTACGTCCTTACCGCGTATGTAAGCAATTTTCTTGCCGTCATTTGATATTGAAGGAGATGTTTCATCGCCGTCGGTATTTGTTAGTCTAACAATACTATGTTTTAGCGATTTGAAAATGTTCGGCTGCTTTGGATCTGCGGATTTAAGAAGATAGAATTCGTAATTATTATCTGCTCGGTCGGAGGCAAATATTAAAGTTGTATCGCTAAGCCATGCAAAGTCGGTATCGCGGTATGGTGAATCTGAAACGTTTATGCTACGCGATTTATCCTTATCGGCTTCTTTAATAAATATTTCTCCGCGGATAGAAAATGCTAACAGCTTTCCATTTGGAGAAACTTCGTAAGCAGTAGCATTGTTGTTGAAAGTTTTTATTTCAACCGGATCGAAGCGGTCATCCGCACTTATATAGACATCCACTTTCTTTGCACTGCCGCCAGAGGTTTTCATTAAGAAAACATTTTTTTCCTGTTCATAAACAATTGAAGAACCATCGGACGAGAGTGAGAAGTAGCGGATTGAATGATCTTTAACGTTTGTTAATTGTTCCGGTTTGCCAACCATCTTTCCGTTATCATCAATTTTGATTTTGTAGATATTATAATTGCCGCTGATAGAACTCATAAAATAAATTGTTCTGTTATCAGCCCATTGAGGCATAATGTCGTTTGTTTCGTTGCTTATAAGCTTAGAATATGTTTTTGATTTTGTATCGTATAGCCAGATGTCGCGGTTTGAAGGACCTTTATAATCTTCTCTGAAGACAGGGTTAATATCACCCCGAACGAATGCAAGGAATCTTCCATCTGGTGAGTATGCGGGATCAAAACCGACTGCATCCAGTATGCGCATTTCAGTTCCACCTGATGAAGAGATTGAATAAACTTCTTGCGGCCGTTCTATTTGATTGAATTCGCGTGTAGTAGAAAAAATTATATTGCCCTCTTTAGTCCAGCTCGCAATGTTATCGGCAGCAGAATGGAAAGTTAAACGTTTCGGCATCCCGCCATCGGTTGGCATTACAAACAGATCGTTGTTACCGTAACGGTTGCCGGAGAATGCAATCAATTTTCCGTCGTAGGAGAATTTTGGATTTGCTTCGTATGCTTCGTGGATAGTTAAACGGGTTGCTTTTCCTCCCGATGATGGAACTGTCCAAATATCACCCTGATATGAGAAGGCGATTTTGGAACCGTCGTTGTTTAATGCCGGAAAGCGTAAGAGCAGATCTTCCTGTGCAGAAACAGATAAGGCAAGAAGGAAAAAAGAAAAGAAGGAAAGAACAAAAAGTAAAAATGGTCGCTTCATCGTGACCCCCTTAGTTAATAATGTTGGGCAAAAATATAATTAATAGATGAGAGGGGCAAAGGTGAAATATGTGATTGATAGATTAAATATAATTATTTATTTTTTTTCTAAAGGATTGGGGGATTTATGATTGCTTCAAAGGATGGTTTCTATACACCAGAAGTAGGACGCTGGTCAGAAACTAAATATGACTTAATATTCAATTATACCAGCTTATTCTCCACGGGCATGAAGAAAATTTGGGAGAGAAGGGTTTACATTGATTTATATTCTGGATCGGGCAAAGCCCAAATAAGAAATACTGACAAAGTAGTTTATACATCGCCACTATTAGCAATAAAAGTAAATGATCCTTTTGACAAGTACATTTTTTGTGATATTGATGAAAAGAATGTGACTTCATTACAAGAAAGAATTAATATCGAAGATAAAAAATTAGATTGTACACTCATATCAGGAGATTGTAATGACAGGATCGAAGAAATAATATCAAAAATACCCCAGTATTCTAAAGAGCAAAAGGTTCTATCATTTTGCTTTATAGATCCCTTCTCGCTAAAAATAAAATTTAACACAATAAAGAAGTTAGGTGAAAAACTAATAGTTGATTTTTTAATCCTCCTTGCTTTTGGAATGGATGGAAAAAGAAATATTTCGATTTATATTGAAGAAAATAATGATCGAATTGATAATTTTTTGGGAATCACTGATTGGAGAGTTCGTTGGCGAGAAGCTGAAAAGAATGGGTTAAATTTAGTCAAATTCCTTGCTGATGAATTTACCTCACAAATGGTAAAAATAGGTTATCTTAATCAAGCGAATAACAATTTTATATCAATAAAGTCAGATGAAAAAAATTTACCTTTATATTATTTGGCTTTTTATTCTAAACACGCAAGAGGTTATGATTTCTGGAATAAAGTAAAACAATTATCAGATCAACCAGAATTAGGTTTATAATGGCAATAAGATCTCAAATAGAGTGGACGCAATCAACATGGAACCCTATTACAGGTTGTAATAAAATTAGTCCGGGTTGTAAGTTTTGTTATGCAGAGAGAATGGCAAAACGTCTTAAAGCTATGGGTTCCGATAATTATAGAAATGGTTTTAAGCTTACAATGCACGAACATGTATTGGAATTGCCGTTAACATGGAAAAAACCGCAAACTATTTTTGTTAATTCAATGAGTGATCTTTTCCATAAAGTTGTAACAATCGAGTATGTTTTGAAAGTGTTCGATGTTATGAACAGGGCAAGCTGGCATCGATTTCAGATTCTAACAAAAAGGTCAGAGATACTTCAAAAGCTATCACCCTGTTTGCCCTGGAGCGAAAATATTTGGATGGGAGTAAGTGTTGAAAACGAAGATTACACTTACCGTATTGATCATCTCCGAAAAACAGATGCACAAATAAAATTTCTATCTATTGAACCACTGATCGGTCCAATTAGAAAACTCAATCTGAATAATATTGATTGGGTTATTGCAGGTGGGGAATCGGGTCCGGGTGCGCGACCGATGGAAGAAAGTTGGGTTAAAACTATTAGGGATGAATGCACCCGCCAGGGTGTTCCATTCTTTTTTAAACAATGGGGCGGCGTACAAAAAAAGAAAAACGGAAGAGTACTTGACGGAAGAACCTGGGACGAAATGCCTATTCTTCGGAAGGCAGTGTAATAATTCTCTTCTAGTGTTATAAGTTAATTTGTTCTGGAATATAAATGAAAATCACATCTTATATTCGTCAACAAAGAATAAAAACTCATCGGTTTCACCTTTCCAAGAGAATACACTGGACAGAAATTGTTCAGCTAGTATTTTCTCTTTTATCACTTGTTGGGGTCGTTTTTCTTATTATGCAAATCGATCAAGTAGAAAGAGCAATTAAAGGAGAGACATATTCAAGAATCTATGAACAAGAATTTACACTATTCCAAAGTCTACTATATGATACAACATATTATGATTACTTATATGAAAAAAAATAACAATTCCAGGTACTGTAGAACACAAAAAAGTCACGGTCCTTGTTGCACTTTTCGCAGATTATTTTGAGCATATTTGTCTACAGACAGAAAACTTGGATAAAGATGTAAAGTCTGCATGGGAAAGATGGATGTTCAACATGTACGAATCGACACCAATGTTAAGTGAACACTTTGCCGACAATCTTGAAAATTATTCACAGAAGTGTCAAAACATGATTTTGGGTTTTAAAAAGAAAATTATGTCCAATCCCGAAAAATGAAATTAATATTTTATTTACTATTTGAATCCCTCACTTCGTTCAGGATGAAGTGACGGAAATCATTACTTCACATACTTCGCAATAAACTCTTCTACTTCAGGGAGTCCACCCTGATAAATTAAATATCCGTTGCTCGGCTCGCGTTCGGTTATCTCTCCGGCAATCGGTGTCATCATAATTTCCTTTACTTTTTGCTGATCATTTGTTTGACCTAACGTCCAGCATAATTTCATGTATGCTACTTCGGGTAGCATGTTAGCTGCGGGTATTACGCCAAGCTCCATCATATCCCGACCGGTATCGTAAACGTACATCTGAACAAATCCCCAGAGAGTCTGCACCGTCATGTAGATTGCGATTCCTTTTTCGTGCGCACGTTTAAGCGAAGGATACAATGGTTTGTTAACATGACCCAGCCCGGTTCCGGCAATAACAATTCCTTTGTAGTCATTATCAATTAATGAATCAATAATGTCCGGCATCATGTTTGGATAGTAATATACGATGCTCACTTTCTCTTCGAATGCCGTATTTATTGTTACATTACGATCCTTGCGGCGGCGTTTGTAATCCTGGCGCAGCGGAGTAATTTCCTCCCGACTTACTTTTGCAATAGGAATATCGCCAATGGTTCTGAACGTAGAACGGTAGCTCGAATGCATCTTGCGTACTCGGGTTCCGCGGTGAAGTAATCCGTAATAATCGGAAGTAGGACCGAACATGCAAACCATAACTTCCGCAATATCACTGTCAGCAGCAGTTTTAACACTATGCATTAAATTAAGTGCCGCATCGGATGAGGGACGGTCGCTCGATCTCTGCGAGCCCACCATTACGATAGGTACAGGTGAATCCTGCACCATGAATGATAGAATTGCCGCCGTGTGATGCATTGTATCTGTGCCGTGACCGATTACAATTCCATCAATTCCTTTTTCTATTTCGCGTCCGATCGCTTCTGCCGTTCCAATCCATTGCTCGGGACCCATATTCTCGCTGAAGACACCGTAAAGTTTTTCGGTATCGAGATTGCAAAAGTTTGCAAGTTCGGGAACGGAGCCGTAAAGCTCACCGGGTGAAAATGCCGGGATTACAGCTCCGGTTCGGTAGTCGAGCCGCGATGCAATTGTTCCGCCTGTGCCAAGGAGTTTTACATTCGGCTTTGATGGATCGCGAGGAAAATCTTTTTCGGGAATTTTGTAATGAGCTTCTTTTCGTCCTCTGATTTGAATGTCGGTTATATTTTCTGCAGCGACTCCGATATTATAGCCGATCGGCATTTTTATCACGATGTGAAACGGATCCGCAGTTTCGGAGCGGGGAAGAATTATCCCCTTAAAGTTTCCCTTAGTAGTTTGAATCTCTACATCGCTCCAGACCTGAGCACCGAAATTTTTTAGTGTGCTTAACGCTTTGCCTCTGTAACCTTTGTAATCTTCTGCCATAATTTTCCCTCTGCGGACTTTGCGGAAATCTCTGCGAACTCTGCGTG
>JAGXSM010000220.1 GCA_018333725.1 Melioribacter sp.
TCTGCTTGATTGTTATTCATGCTGGGTGGCTGAACTAAAGCTCTTTTTCCACCTTCGAGAAATTTATCACGTTGCGCATAATACCATGCTTGTGATACCCCGTGTTTGATACAAAGATCTGTTATGGTTGTCTCTCCTTTGATTCCTTCTAAGACTATTGCCAATTTTTCTTCCGGGGACTTCTGAACTTTTTGTTTCATAATTACACTCCTTTAAGTGTGAGACAATTATTATAAATAATGGGATTAGAGGCAATTATTTTTTTGCAAAATCATGAGGCACTTCGCTACGCTTCGTGCCTCATGATTAATCCCTTTTCCTCTACACCTGGTGTGTCTCATATTTTAGGAGTGCAGTATACGACTAACAAAATCTAACTGAGTAGTTGGACATCCCTATGCCTTTTGTCGGGATAAGTAAATCTTTATTCTAGGTCGAATTTATATCCGACGCTGGTGGACATTCGACCTTCCTTTCTAATCTTTTTTGAATTTTATGACCATTATTTTATCATCCGATTAATTATCTTAAATTCCCATTCAATTTATTTGTATTGCTCTTTAAGTAGATTAATCTTGACTTAGTTAATCAAAATTGCAAACTTATACTACACATTTAGTGGAACTTATATGAGATTACTTCTTAAACTCTCTGTAAATAACTCTAATAAAATTTCTCTCAACTACAATTATGCTTTATCCTCTGCTATATATTCTCTCCTTAAATTCGGTTCGCCTGAGTTTTCCTCATTCCTTCATCAAATAGGTTACAAGTCAGATAACAAAACATATAAACTTTTTACTTTTACATTAAAGTTTGAATCTACTCAATTAACCAATAATTATCTTTCGTTCAATTCTCCAAAAGCGTATTTGTACATTTCTTCTCCAATGATAGATGATTTTATTAAAAATTTTGTAATTGGGACATTCGAACAAAAAAAAATAGAGCTCTATTCTGATTATATAAAAACTGTTTTTAATATTGATGAAGCTGAATTAATTCCTCCTCCTAATTTTAATGAAAATATGTATTTCAAAATGATATCCCCTATGGTTTTATCTACTTATAAAATTATTGACGGAGATAATTCACAATACTTTTTTCGTTATGATGATGATATTAATGAAATCAACCGTGTGTTTAATCAAAACTTGCTTAATAAGTATCAAGCAATTAACAACAGAGAATATGTCGGATCTGGAATCAAACTTTCATGGGATATTGATTTTGCAATTCAGTCATTGAAGAAAGGGAAAAGATTATCGAAAAAAGTTCTTATCAATAAGGATATAAATAATCCTATTGATGTTATTGGAATTTTCTGTCCCTTCAATGTTTCTGGGGATTCTAAACTTACTAAACTCGGTTACGAATGTGGCTTCGGAGAGAAAAATTCTATGGGCTTTGGGATGGTTGCTGCTTAGAAATATTTCCGAAATGTTTCTTTTCGTGATAAATATTGTTTGTGAAATTAAATTTGAGTGAAAATAAAAACGGATATATTAAATGAATCAATTGAACTCTTTATATCTTGCCTCACTTTTACATGATATAGGTAAATTTATTGAACGCTCAAAAGACAAAAAAATTCAGCAAGAGGCATTATCATATTTTAATCAAAAAATAGTTTCAAAAAACTATGCTCACAAAAGGTATTCCGCTTGGTTAATCGATACTTTCAAGGATAGAGTAGATTTTATTCAGGACGATACGATTAAGACATTAGTTCTTTGGCATCATAAAGGTGATAATGAAGAATGTGACGATTATGATTCGATAAATAAAAAAGGTGTTATGCTTAAACTATTGAGAATAGCTGATGATCTATCATCTTCTGAAAGACGCGAAAACCCCGATCTGGATTCAGTCGATTATTATTTAGCTCGGCTTCATTCTCCATTTCAGGATATACAATTAATGATTGACAATAATATTATAAAGCTTGATAAATATTTTTACCTTAATAAGCATAAGCTTACTCTTGGTAAGAAAAGTGGTTTCCCAACAGGGGATAATGTCGATAGTTCAAACGAGTACGAGAAATTAGTCAAAGATTTTTTAGATGAGTTTGCATTTATTGATGACGAGGAATCACTACTCTACTTAATGGAAAAATATTTAGTCAATGTACCTGCTCAGACTCCCATTGAAATAAACGGCAAGGAACTATTATTCAAACCAGATATTAATTTATTCGATCATTCAAGAAGCGTGGCTGCTATTGCTGTGTGCCTCTACTTGGAATATTTAAATGGAGGTTGGAAAAATAAAGATAAATCGATACTTGCAAATGATTATAAAAAGGAAAAACTAGAATCCCCGATCATTTTAATAAATGGAAATCTATCTGGAATACAAGACTTTATCTTTGACGTAAAAAGTGAGAAAGCTGCTCAAAAGCTAAAAGGTAAATCATTCTTCATTCAACTTCTATCTGATATTATTGTTAAATATTTAATTGAACAATTAGAATTAAAAAGCGCTAATGTACTTTATAACGGAGGAGGAAATTTTTTCGTTTTAGCTCCGGCTTACAAAGAAAAAGATCTGGTTGAGTGTACAAAACGCATTTTAAATGTACTTAATACACTAAATATTTATTTGGGGATTGGAATAGCAACGGTTGGATTGGATGATTTTTCTGATTTCAGTAAAGTTTTTAGTGAAGCGACCCGCGAATCTAACCTTAGTAAACAGAAAAAATTTAAGCAAATTGATTGGGAAAACATTTTTGAACCCACATCCCAAGAACTGCACGAAGATGACTTTTATAAAAAGCTAACAGAGGAGCTGAAGTATAATGAACTATTAATAAGAAAAATCCAAAAGAAAGAAAAAATAGTAGATTATCAAAAGCCATTTGCGGAACTTAATTATGTAGCAGAATTTCATGTAGAGCTCTCAGACATAAGTTCAGAATCAATAGTCTTTAATACTACGGATTTTGTTGAACATTATAAAGGATTTCGGTTCGCAGTAAAAGATTTGCCAAGATGGGATTCAAAAAATATAGTAGAATTTGAGAATTATAACAGTAAGCTTAATAATAAATTTATAACAATGGGTGAAGATAAACTATATCAAGATGGCATTATGTCATTTGAGAGGCTTGCCCAATTATCCTATTTTGAAACCGGTACACAAAAACTTGGTGTACTAAAAATGGACATCGATAATTTAGGTAAAATATTTAGTGATGGCTTATCAAAAGAGTTTGAATATAAAACGAAGGATGGTGTAATTAAAAAGGAAAGTTTAAGAACGATATCTAGGATTGCATCTATTTCAAGAGCTATTAAATGGTTTTTTGACGGATACATGAACACACTAATCAATTTGCCAGAATATAAAAACCGATTATATGTTATCTTTTCAGGAGGGGATGACTTTTTTGTAGTCGGGAGTTGGAATAAAATATTCAGTTTCGCTGAAAAGGTTCAAAGAGAATTTCGTGAATATGTTTGCTATCATCCTGCAATTACCCTTTCAGCCGCTCTTTTAGTCGTTGATGATAAATATCCAGTTTCCAGATTTGCAACTTTAGCCGAAGATCGATTACATGAAGCTAAATACAATAGTCGTGCAAAAAATTCGATAAGTGTTTTTAACACGGTTATATCCTGGGAAGATTTCGCTCAAGCGAGAATATTAAAAGAGAAATTAGTTGAGTTAGTTTATGAAACTGGTAAAAGATCTGTAATTGAAAAGATTAGGAAAAGCACAATAGGATTTGAAAAAATTCAGGGTCGGGCTGAGTTAGGTCAGATTGATTTAAAAAAGGTCTGGAGATTAGCTTACTATTTAAGGGATATGGTAAAGCCAAAGGAAAAAGACGAAAAAAATGAAAAAATTAAGACAAAAGTTGAAGAAATCGTAAGACAATATGAAGAATTAATCTTCGAAGTATTAAAAGGGGGATCGATGAGCATAAAAATATTTCCAATAGCTGCACGTTGGGCGGAATTTGAAACCAAAATAAATAAGGAGTAAAAAAATGGCCGAAAAACAATTTCAAAATTCCTGGAATAAGTCAAAACATTATGACAAGCCGAAACAATCTGACGAAGAGAAATATGAACAAAACTGTAAAATGCTTTTCGGTGAAGATTTCCGTAGGTATTTTTTACAACCTAAGGATTTAAATTATGACCAGTTTATTGAAAAAATTAAATCCTTTCTCAAGGACAGAGCACCCAAAATTACTACTTCTCAAATTAGGAACATCTTTTCTTTAGTGAAAAGAGAGAAGGAAATTAACGGATTAAAAAGGATTCGGCCAAAATTAGCTTATACATACGGAAGAGCTGAAAAAAATGAACAGCTAAAAGAATTATTGTTTTTGATGGACAGTCAACTTCAAGGGATTAAAGAACAATCAGAAGTTCCCAAACTTAAGGATTTTTTTGAAGCATTAATTGCTTATCATAAATATTACGGAGGTAAAGACTAATGAAACTCGTTGGCAAAATTTTTATAAACGGAAAAATCAAATTGGAGACCGGTTTGCATATCGGTGGTTCAAAAACTGCCTTGGATATTGGTGGTATAGATCTCAATATAATCAAAACTTCTGAAAGTGTTCCATTTATACCAGGGAGTTCACTAAAAGGTAAATTAAGGTCATTGCTTGCTCGCGAATATGGAAGTTTTGACGTTAAGGACGATATTCCAAAAGTAAAAGAACTTTTCGGGGAAGAAGCTCCAAGCAATACCCCAACAGGACAAATTACCAGATTGCTGGTTCGAGACTCATTCATGAATCCTGAATCAAAATCAAAACTTGATAATCGAGAAGAAGAGTTCAAAGATCTAGAATTAAAATATACTGAAACGAAATGGGAAAATACTATCGATAGAAAGAGCGGAACTGCTCAACACCCAAGGCAGCTTGAAAGAGTTCCAGCAGGAGCCGTTTTCAACTTTGAATTGGTATATAATGAATTTGATGATTTAAAAACTAATGAACACATTTCTGAAATCAAAAAAGCAATGAGGCTTTTAGAGGACGATTACATCGGAGGCAGCGGTTCAAGAGGTTACGGTAAAATTAAATTTATAGACGTTATTTTTGAAAAGAAGGATATTCCTAATTATGAAAAAAATAACCAACGGGAACTAGCAACCTATAAATGGTAAAAATATGCATGCAATAATATTAAAATGTAAACCTGGTACTCTATTTCGTTTAGGCGAAGGATCACTCGTTGACGTAAGCCACATTATTCATTCAGACACTCTCTTTTCAGCAATCACAACTATTTACGAAATGGTTTATGGAGCAGGCGAAGAATTTGTTAATCTCGTTAATAAAAATAAAATGTCTTTTTCTTCAGCTTTTCCCTTACTTGAAGATGTAGATTCGGGCGAACATATTTATTTTTTACCTAAACCCAATATTGTATTTAGTCATGTAGAATCACTAAGCAAGAAAATCAAGAAAATCAAATATCTCTCTTTCAAAGCTCTCACAATGATCTTAGAAAATTTCGATCAGAGTTGCATTTCTTCATCTTACGATTTTAGTAGTCTTATTATCGTAGCAGGTGAATACGCTATATTAAAAAATGAAATAGGAATTTTTCAAAGTAATAATCATAGTTTGATTCAGGAACACATATTTCCGAAAACTGCAGTCCACAAAAATGATCGGAAAGATGCCTTCTATTTCCAAACAGACATTCAACTCGTTCCACTAAAAGATAATTCAGGCAGAATTCTTTATAAGCCACATTTCTTTTTTCTAGTCAACGAATCATTGAATGAAGAAGAAAAGAAAAGATTCGTAAGTTGTTTGAGAATTCTTGCTGATGAAGGAATTGGCGGAGATCGAGGAAGTGGTAAAGGCTGTATAGAGGAAATAGCCATAACGGACTTTAAATATATGCCTTTCAAAGCGGCAAAGTATTTTATCACACTTTCTTTGGTTAATCCTGCATCCCAATTTGAATTTGATAATTGTATCCAATATAACATTATCAGACGCGGTGGGGGATCAATCGGAACTGATGGACAATCAGACTTTCACAGAAAACAAGTACGAATGATCTCTGAAGGTAGTGTAATAAAATCGCAAATAACTGGAAGAATTGTCGACATCTCACCAACAGTTAATCACTATAAAAATAAAATTTTCCGTAACGGCAGAGCATTTTTAATACCTTTAGGATGGGGCAATGAATAAAGAAAAATATTTATCCCAAGAAATATTCTTCAAAACCATAACACCAATTTTCATAGGTGGTAATCAAGCTAGTGACCTTTCTCCATATTCAGATTATGTCCAGTTGGGAAACAAAATAATTTACGTCGACGATAAAAAGTTTGAACGGGCGTTATCTTCAAACGATGAATTAATTGAAAAATATGTTAAAGCAATACGACAGAAGATTGATAAAAGCAGAACACAATCAGACTTCAGCTTGCATTCCTTCATCGAGAATAATCTTGGCGAAGTTAAAAATTTTGCAAAGACTACAATTCCGGTTGACCAGGATATCAAACATCAATCTATAAAGAAATTTATTGCTACCTCGGGTAGACCCTTTATTCCAGGAAGTTCTTTGAAAGGTGCGTTGAGAACGGCAATTATTTATGATTGGCTTATAAATTCCATGAAGGGCAAAACAGTACTTAAGGAAATGCAAAATAAAGTAAATGATCTCACCGATAAAATTTCGGCATTAGAAAAGAAAAAAAGTAGTGGAAAAGCCACCATAGAGGAAGAAAAAACGCTGAAAAACATTAAAGGCAAACAAAATGTCAATAAAGAACTTAGTTATTTTTATGACGAGCAGAAACTTTTCGGTAGAATTTCAAAAGACAACCAATCTGGCATGGATTCCCGAAACATTCAAGTGTCTGATTCAGACCCGATAGATTTTGATAATCTCTCAGTTCTAAAACTCCAAAGGATCAAATTGAGAGATAATAGCGAAGTATCTCCTTTCCCGAGCGAGACCTTGAACAATAATGTCGAAGGTAAATTCAAAATAAAATTGACCCGGTGTTTTAATCAACCGGATTTGCAGAAATATAATTCCTACTCGATAATGAATGTTTTTCAAGTTCTCAACCAGTTTTCATTAGCTTCAATAAAATATGAATTAGGTTCCTTTAATTTAATTATCAGAAAACTGATGGACAGCTCAAACGAAAGGACAAATCAATTTGGACCAGTTCTTGAATTCTACAAGCAATTGGAGACTGAAATTGAACAAAATAATAACGAATATGCTATTATTCGTATTGGTGGCGGTAAAACATTCTTCGATAATTCCATTGGATTAGCGTTGTTTAACTCAGATATAAAAATATTCAAACAATACAGAGAACTACTTGAACTTGGTAAAAACCCATTATCTGGTAAACTCGTTCTTGGAAGATTCCCTACAACCAGAAGTTTAGTTGAAGCTACGAAATTACCGATTGGTTGGATAGCTTTATCAAACAACAGAAAAAAAATTGAGCAAATTGATATTTATAAGTCCCAAATCATTCCCTTTTCTGACGATACCAAATCTTCTTTCGGCTACATATCAAAGCCAGCATCTTCAATTCATAAATATACTCTAGCTGAAATATTGGACGATAAAAGCAAGCCTGCAAAAGTGAAAATTTTAGAAGGGGAGTTTGCTGGGCAAGTGACTATATTGTCCAGTGTACGATTAATAAATCTGGGTCTAACTAAGGGATCTAAGATTTATGTAGACCCTTTAATAAGTGCGAAGGTTCTACAAAAAGCTGATTATAAGAGTAAATATGAATAGTATTCTTCCTTATAAAAGATCAATGAAGCAAAACACATTACTATTTAATTTCGGGTTTAGAGAATGAACTTCGAAAACAAAAATAAAAAACTTATGTTCGTTACAGTCGGAACTGGTAAAGTCGGTAAAGATATTGCGCACGGTATTTTTTATTCTATTAAAAACCAGAATGCCGATTCATTAGTTCTTATTGCCTCTAAGACCAGCTCAGAAATTACTTTCCCATTTTTAAAGGAAATGCTTCAAGGTTCTGGAAGACAATATAATATTGAAGAAAAACTTTTTGAAGAAGTGGATGATTTTGAAAAACTTCACAACAATTATTTATCCCTCATTAAGAGCTATTTTAAAAAAGGGTATTCTCCTCAAAACATTGTTGTGGATTATACCAGCGGTACTAAAGCCATGTCCGCTGCACTTGTTAGTGCAGCACTTACCGCCGAAGTTAATACCATTACTTATATCTATGGTGATAGAAAAGAGGGTAGAGTCCAGTCTGGAACTGAAAGAGCAAGTTCAATTACTCCCACTTCTATTTTTACTTCGAAAATTCTTAATAAATTTTTAGATATGTTTAACAATTATCAGTTTGATAGTGCTCTTTCACTTCTTAACGATTTTGAATTACATCCAAAATTTCAAAAGGAAGTTGAAACTCTTAAATCTTTATCTCATTTATTTTCTGCATGGGATAAATTTGATTTTAAGTTGTCGTGTTCGCATTTAAAGGAAATTTCTCACGAGCAATTAAGTCTTTTTTCTTTACGAAAAGAATTTGATAAAACTTATGCCCCCCTGCTTATAAAATTGAATGAAAATTCTCTCTCCCTGCATATGGTTAATGATCTTGTCTTTAATGCTTATAGACGCTTTGAAGAAGGGAAATATGATGATGCCGTTGCTCGTCTATATCGCTCTATCGAAATGATTGGGCAGATTGAATTCTTTAATCTGTTTCACTGTCATACCAATGACGTCATACTTGAATCTCTTCCTGACGAAGCACGTAATTATATCTTGAAGTACAAAAAGTCAGATCAAAAACAGATAAAAATTGCTTTAGACGATACATTTAGAATACTTGCCATTGTTAATAATCAGAAAGGTGTTTCATACCTTAAAAATATCACTCAATTCCGGAAACATTTAGGTAAACGGAACGATTCTATTCTTGCACACGGGAAAACCCCTGTTTCTAAGGATAGTTTTTTGGAATTTTATTTGTTTATCACTGAATTATTTAATGTTGGTCCTAAAAGTAAGAGTAATCCAGATTTTTCTTTTCCTAAAATCAATATTACCTTTTGAACAATATGAATAACATTCTTATTTGCGTTTCCGGCTTAACACCTCAAATAATTACCGAATCGCTCTATTGTTTATCAATCAAACAGAAAATCCCGATAGACGAAGTATATGTTCTTACTACCTCGCGCGGAAGAGATGTAATAATAGGTATTGACAAGAATCCTTCTACGCCAAAGACACCCCTTAAAAGAGAAATCGAAGAATTATGCAACAAATATGGATTGAACAAACCTGCATTTGAAAACAACGATACTCATATTATAGTAGCTAAAGAAGAATCTATTGAAATGCCGGATGTAAGATCAGATAAGCAGAACCAGTTATTCCCTAATAAAGCTGCAGAGTTCATTAAAAACAAAACCAGCGAGTTCGAAACAACTTTATACTGCGTGATATCCGGGGGGAGAAAATCAATGTCAGTTCACCTTGCATTTGCACTTTCGGTATTTGGAAGGGAAAACGATAGACTTCTCCATGTGCTTACGTCTGAGGAGAATGAATTCAAAGGATTTTATCCGTTGAATAAAAAAGAACATAAAGAACTTGAACTTTCAGAAATTCCCTTCGTGCGTCTCCGGTCCATAATAATGTCCGGAAAACCTTCTGCGCAGATATTAAAGAAAAAATTCGTGGATATTGTGCAATATACACAAAGACAACTGCACAGGGTATCAGACAAAAGGCAGCTTTTCATCAATATTGAAAACCGCACTCTTACATTCGATTCCAATTCAATTAAGCTAGAACCGCTTGAAATGGCTCTATACCTTCTTTTTGTAGAACAATCTATTACCGCCAATAATAAATCCTTTTCTATCAATTTCATTAACTCGCCAGAATTCGGTTCTATGCTGTTGGAATTCACAAAAGAAAATTATTCCTATTACTACATCGACGACCAGAAAATAAATTCTTGGACAAAAAACGGACTTGACCCAGCTGTTTTCAGAACGAAAAGAACAAAAATTAACTCCAAACTCATTTCTATTTTAGGCGAACCGGAAATAGTCAACGATTACAAAATAGATAGTATCAAAAAATATTATGAAACTGCTTATTTTGTAAAAGCTACAAAGTCAAAATTCAAGATATCCTATTAAGATTAGCTTATGTATTGTTGAAAATCATCACCTGCTGAATACTCACTTCATCTTATTTATTTTCCGAAATCTTTCCGAAATATTTCTTTTTTAAGAACACCTTACAATAACCTGTAAATTTATTCCAACAAAATTCAGGAGTTTTAAAATGATTCTTTTACTTGGTACACTCTTTTTATCGCTTGGTATTATCTATGTTCTTCATTCTTTAATCTTTAGTAAAATACCAAAGTCTTTATCATACTTTATTCTTTTCACGGTAGTTATTGGAATGTTCGCCACCTTAACTGTCCACGGTATTTGGCTTGGATTAACAATCTTAATATTCGGTGTCGTTTGGCTTAAAAACTTTTATAAAAGAAGTAATTCAGCAACATCTTAATGAGGTAATATTATGAAACAAAATCTCTATCTCTTTTCCGACTCGATAATAAAAAGAAAAGACTCTACTCTTTTATGTGAGAAATTACTCAAAGAAACTAATGATGAAGAAGAATTGGAAGAAATTGAAGAAAAAAATCTCCGGCAAGAGGAATTTTTCCTCGACCCGGATTGTATAATTCCCTCCGGAGATAAGAAGTATATTCCAGTTGAAAGCATCGAATCAATTTTTGCATTCGGATCCATCCGTTTCAACTCCCGGTTCCTATACTTCTTATCTCAAAATCATATTCCGCTTCATGCTTTTAATTATAACGGCGATTTTGCCGGTTCTTTTTTACCAGCAGAAAGAAATGTCTCCGGTACCGTTTTAATTCAGCAGTCACTTCACTATGCTAATTATAATCAAAGACTGTTATTGGCAAAAGCATTCGTAACCGCAGCATCCAAAATCTCTATTGCCAACCTTAAATATCACGCAAATCGCGGTTCTCATGTTAACGATGAAATTGATTACATTAACTACATGCTGGAATATGTTGAATCAGCAAGCGATATCCAGGAACTCTTCGGTATTGAAGGTTCAATTAAAAAAGCTTACTACTCAGCATGGAAACATATATTTTGCTATCCTGTTGATTTCAATCATAGAACTAAAAATCCTCCTAATAATCTTATCAATGCTCTTATCTCATACGGCAATGCAATCGTTTATTCCATTTGTTTAAATCAAATATATCAAACCCGGCTCTATCCGGAAATCGGATTCCTCCATGAAGTAGGGGAAGGAAAACTACCTCTTTGCTACGACCTGGCTGAAATATTCAAGCCTCTTTTCACAGACAGAACAATCTTTAAGGTCATTAATAAAAACATGATCTCAGAAAACGAAGCTTTTAAGAAGAATGGGAGATGTTTGCTTAAAGAATCTTCAAAAAGAACTTTTGTTACTGAATTTGAGAACAAACTTACTACAACCATAACTACTCCGGATGGCAAAAAAATGAGTTACAAACGCCTCATAAAAGAAGAATGTTACAAATTAATCAAACACTTAAATGGAGAAGAGGAGTACTCTCCCTTTGTCTCAAAATGGTAAATGATTCCAAAAGAAAAACAATGTATTACATTATCACTTATGATTGTACTTCGCCTAAACGGCTTCCGAAATTATTAAAGACATGTCGCAGATACCTTAATTGGGTTCAAAATTCTGTTTTCGAAGGCGATCTAACAAGGTCACAATTTCTTGATCTCCGGATGCGCTTGGCTAAAATAATTGAAAAGAAAAACGATTCTATTATTTTATATGAAATAAGAAATCGGGATGTTGTCGATAAAGAAATCTTGGGCATAGAAAAGAATGAAATTACCTTCATGATTTAATTATTTGATTAAAAAATAAACCTTTAGCTTCCATCTCTCTTTCTTGTTGCTTTATATTTTTGAGATCGACAATTGACAATAAAAGTGATTTTTTCTTTACAAATACTGCAAAAACTTTTTTATTTTTACTATATGAATCGTACCATCATGGAATTGAGACTTTTCTTACTAATTCTTTTTGCATTGCGAGTATCTCAATATGAATCGTACCATCATGGAATTGAGACCGACAGCATCATAAGCATAAGCAACAGCAGCCACAGAAATATGAATCGTACCATCATGGAATTGAGACTCGTTCTTCTGATAAATAAATAAAAGTCAAATTTAGATATGAATCGTACCATCATGGAATTGAGACCAGAATGGCTGACGATACAAAAAAAGTCAATCTTATATGAATCGTACCATCATGGAATTGAGACTATTTTTTTCTGCCAACTTTTTCAAACGGTTAATTAATATGAATCGTACCATCATGGAATTGAGACGCAAAATCTACATGATACTTAAACTCCATTAATCCTAATATGAATCGTACCATCATGGAATTGAGACGCAATTTTACTCATCTC
>JAGXSM010000221.1 GCA_018333725.1 Melioribacter sp.
CCGTCAAATCCGCCAAAATCCCAGCCACGAATATCATCGGGATAGCCGCCGCCGTCATCTTCATCTATTCCATTATTTACAATTTCGTTTCGATTAATAAAAATATTTGCTGCAAGATCCGGGTGTTTCCAATCAACGCCGGTATCAACTATAGCAATAACAACGTTGGTGTCCCCCTTCGATATATCCCATGCGGAATTTGCAAAAATTATCTCTAAATTTTTCTGCTGATTTGAAATATATAAAGGATCGCTTGGTGTATAGAAAACTTGTCTAACATACTTTGGTTCTGCCCAAACAACGCCGGGAATTTTTTTAATCTTCATTGCTACATCAAAAGGATCTTCGTTTGTAAGATAATTGAGCTTGTAAATATTGCCGAGAGAGCTGTTTGATTTATATAGTGCGGTTGAACTATTCGAAAACACCTTCTCAAATTTATCGGGATGGATTTGTTGAACAACCTTTGACTGCAGAAAATTTTCCGGACTATCATTTACTATTTTAATCATTACCGTATTCGAAAGGTAAAACGTGTTTCCCTTGTTAATAACTTTTGGCTGAGCAAAAACAGTTATTGTAAATATTAGATTGAGAAGGACTAATCTCTTCATGGAGTTCCTTTAAATAACCAAACAATTTTATGAATAATGAGCTTCAATAACAATGATAATGGTTCCTCTTTGGGTAAAATAAAACCGCACCTTTGGAGTGTGGCTTCTTTTCATAGATACAATTAATCGATTCTATTTTTTTTCGAATATATTGTTTTGTTTGTTCACATCCGGACCGAGAACGGAAAACAACTCAATCTTTTTATACTTTTTACCGCTGTTAATTTTTAATTGATACTTGCTTTCACCGTTTTTCCAAACAGAAGCCGGTTTATGAATAATTTCCTCTGAGCCGTCTGTGTAAGTAATTTTAAGATCAATTGGAACAGGATAGCTTCCAACTTTTTTAATAATCACATTAGAATTTTTTTCATTAGTAACTTTTTCAATCGCAAGGTCCGGATAGCCGGATTCAAAAAACCAAGGCTTCCAGAACCAGCTTAAATCCTCTCCGGCAATTCTATCGAATGTAAAAAAGAAATCGTAAGGGATTGGGTGTTTTCCGTTCCAAAGATTCATATACTCATGCAAAGCTTTTTTAAATGTTTCTTTGCCAAGGAAATCCCTAAGAATCAAATACGCTAGTGCCGGCTGCTGATAAAATAAAAGTCCCGAACCATTTGTTTTACTTGAAAAAGATGGAGTAATAACGGGAATCATATAATCGTTTCCCATGGTATTAGAGAGGACGGAAATTGTTTGAGTAAGTTCATCCCCTTGTGGTTCCATTCTTCTTACAAGATCGAAAGTTAGAAATGTTGCCCAGCCCTCATCCATAAAAGCATATTTTCTTTCATTAATTCCCATATAGAATGGCATGTAAGTATGAGCTATTTCATGAATAGTTACACCAATTTGTCCGGCGCGGTTAGGATATGTTCCATTGTTGCACATCATCGGTGTTTCCATTCCGCCGCCATATTTTTGTTCTCCGTTAAAGACCGTCATCTTCGGATATGGATACGGAATACCTGGCCATTCATTAGAGAGATAATCAATTGATAAACGGGCAAACAGAGCAACTTCATCCTGAAATTTTAATCCTTCTTCGTAACACGCATCAACAAAAACTCTCTTTCCAGTTACGGTTCCGTCATAAACTTCTAATGATGAGCCATCCCATAAATATTTATTACTTGTTCCGAAAGAAAAATCGGGAACGCTCTCTGCTTTAAAATGCCAGGTGTTTTTTTCTTTACCATTAGTTACTGTTTTGTTTTTAATATCTTCCGAGGTAACTATTCTGATTATTTCATCCGAACCGTGTGCTTGTTGATATCTTTCAAAAATGTTAGGATGAAGAATATCTTTGGCATTTTGTAAAACTCCCGTTGCCCAAACCAGATTATCGCCGGGAACAGTAAGCTCAACATCAAAATTTCCGAAGTCGTTGTAGAATTCAGTTGCGCCTGTATATTCCTGTCTGTCCCAGCCATCAATATCATCATAAACTGCAACTTGAGGATACCAGTAGGCAACAAAGAAGGTTTGAGAATCGTAAGCGCCCATTCTAATTCGCGTTTCGTTAGGAATTATTTCGCTCCATTTAACTTCTATTTTTGCAAATCCTTTTGGTGGAACTTTAGAAGGAAAGTTTGAAATAATCAGGTTTGTTCCGGTTCGTAAAACGCGGTAGGTTTTTGATTTGAAGTCAACGCCATTACTATTGATAATTAGTGTGTCGATCTTTATGCCGTCTGTTATATCCGCGAGATTAATTGAAAAGTCGCGCGGGCTTCCTTTTTTCATTATGTCCTGATATAATCTAAACACAAAAGTATTAAGCGAGTCCGGGCTATTATTGTAAAATGTAATCCATGCATGACCATTTACTGTTCTCGATTGCGGAATCAATTCGGCTTTAATTGTGTAGTCCGATCGGTTAATCCAGTAGTTCGGTCCGGGTTTACCGTCATAAGATCGTGTTCCCCTGTCATAAGCTTTTTGAATGTTGCGCGGAATGTAAAGATTTGATTGAGCATAAATGTTGTTGAGCAGAAATAAAAACAGGGTTGATGTAAGAAGAATAGAATTGAAAAGCTTTTTCATAACTCTCCCAAATTGTTTTGCAATTAGACGCTGTTTGAGGAAAGGGGTTTATTAAAATGCCCGATTAATTCGGGCAAAATAGTTATAATTAATTTGGATTTTTTTATCAGGATGTTTTTGAAAGCGCCTGTTCAAGATCGCTGATTATGTCGTTTGCATTTTCAATTCCAACCGATAGGCGCACTAAACCTTCGGTAATGCCGGCAGATTTTCTTGCCTCTGCTCCCATAGACAAATGAGTCATGCTTGCCGGGTGTTGAATTAATGTTTCTACACCACCAAGTGAAACAGCTAACTGACAGAGCTTAACATTATTCATAACAGTCTCTCCGGCTTTGAATCCTCCATTCAATTCGAACGAAATCATTCCGCCATGACCGGCGTGTTGTTTCAAGCCAACATTATAGCCGGGATGACTCTTAAGTCCGGGATAACGAACCCATTTAATTTTTGGATGTTTTTCGAGATATTCTGCAATCAGCATCGCATTTTCGCAATGTCGTTGCATTCGAATTGATAACGTCTTTAATCCCCTGTGAACAAGAAATGAATTGAATGGATCTATTACGCCACCAAGCTGATTAAGAGTTTTGCGCATGTTAAGATACATCTCTTCATCTTTTGTGATAATGATTCCGGCAACAACATCTGCGTGACCGTTCAAGAATTTCGTCATGCTATGTAAAACAACGTCAGCGCCTAATTTAAATGGCTGCTGAAGTGCCGGACTCATAAATGTATTATCAACAACCAGCAACGCTTTATTATTGTGAGCAAGTTTTGCCGCGGCATCAATGTCGGTAATTGAAATCATTGGATTAGCGGGCGACTCAACGTAAACAATTCTTGTATTAGGTTTAATTGCTTGTTTAATCTGTTCTGTTGCTTCGGTATCGACAAAAGTGGATTCAATATTAAATTTGCTTAGGACTGATTGAAGCAATGTAAGGGTTGGTCCATAAACCGATTTACTGCAAACAACATGATCTCCCGCTTTTAGCAAGGCTGTAAAGACAGTGCTTATCGCCGCCATGCCGCTTGCGCATCCAAGGGCTTTATGTCCGCCCTCTAATTCCGCGATTGAGTTTTCCATCGCTTCAATAGTTGGGTTTTTCATTCTTGTGTAGATGTATCCTTCGGCTTCTCCCTTGAACAAAGATGCGCCATGCTCTGCGGATTCGAACTTGAATGTTGATGTTTGATAAATTGGTGGAACTACAGGACCAAACTCATACTCACTTATGCCGCTATGAACGCATTTAGAATCGAAGTGTAAATTTTTGTTTTGTAACATAAAGCTCTCTATGTTAATGTTATTCTTTCAATATCTGCTAAATCTTTTAATCTTCCGGCAGCTTTTTTATTTCTAACAAAATCCTCTTTGCATATATAAGAGATTGGTAAATTATCAATAATGGTTGTTTCTTTTCTTTTATATGAATCGTAGAAATCTACACCTGTAATGCTAGTAAGAATATCAATTCTAATCGGCGGAACACCCAATTGGATTATTAAATCTCTCTCCATAAAATCTTCTTCTTTATTGCCTAGTGTAGAAAAGCCGAAATCTTCTAAAGTTTTAACCATCCGAATTGCGTTGTTTTTCTCAATCCCAATCCAAATATCTATATCGCCGGTATTTCTTGGTGCTCCATAGAAACCAAGAGCGAATGCGCCAACAACAAGATATTCAACTTTGTTTTCGTTTAATAATTTTAAGAATTCTTTGAAGTCTTGGTGCAGAACCATCGTTTTTCTCATATAATTGTTTACGTAATAATTCTATTGCGTAAATTCTCTCCTCCGGAGTTTTTGAGAGCCAGTATTCCAGATCGTAATTTCTTTTGTCTTTCAATGAAATTTTTCTAACTACTTTTTCCATTTTATTCTTCGCCGTTTCCTTCTTCCGGAATTACTCTTGCAATATCAGCAATATCATCACCCTCGTTCAAGCGGATGAGGCGAACGCCCTGTGTATTTCGACCCATAACCCTTAATTCTGAAACCGATTGCCGAATAACCATACCGCCGGTAGTTATTATTACTAATTCATCGTTATCATTAACTTCTTTCATGGCTATAAGTTTTCCGTTCTTATCCGAAGTTTTAACAGTAATTACTCCTTTACCGCCGCGCCGTGTTAATCTATAATCTTCTATCTCGGAGCGTTTGCCGAATCCTTTTTCTGTAACAACCATAAGAGTTGTGGCATTACGAACGACAATCATACCAATTACAACATCATTTTTACCAAGCTTAACGCCTCTAACTCCTGTTGCGGTTCTTCCCATATCGCGAACATCTTTTTCGTTGAATCGAATAGCCATTCCATTTCTGGTGCCGATTATAATATCGTTTTTCCCTTCGCTCAACTTCGCTTCAATTAGTCTATCCCCGGCAGCAAGATTTATAGCGTTAATTCCTCCTCGACGGATATTAGAATATGCTGAAAGTACTGTTTTCTTTACAGTTCCTTTTTCAGTTGCCATCACAATAAACTTATCGTCCGTAAATTCTTTAACAGTAACAAATGCTGTTATCTTTTCCTCTTTATCTTTTTCGATCAGGTTGAGAATAGACCTTCCTTTTGTAGCACGTCCGCCTTCTGGAAGTTCATGAACTTTAAGCCAGTAACATTTTCCTTTATCAGTAAAAAACATAATGTAATGATGCGTTGAGGCAACAAACATGTGTTCTATAAAATCTTCTTCTTTTGAACCGGCTCCAATAACACCTTTACCGCCACGAGCTTGTCTTCTATAACCGCTAACAGGAAATCTTTTAATAAATCCCTGGTGGGAAATTGTAACAACAACATCTTCTTCTGCAATTATATCTTCCAGAGAGAATTCTTTGTAATCGCGCACAATTTCTGTTCTTCTTTCATCGCCGAATTTTTCTTTAACTATCTGAAGTTCCTCAATTAAAATCTGGCGTTGCTTCTTTTCACTTGATAGAATTCCCTTCAGTCTTTCGATTAATTTAATAGTTTCTTTGTATTCGTCTTCAATTTTCTTCCTTTCGAGTCCGGTTAATCTCTGCAAACGCATATCGAGAATTGCTTTTGCCTGAATCTCGGAAAGTTTGAATTTCTTCATCAAATTATTTTTAGCTGTTTCAACATCTCTCGATTTCTTAATCGTTTCAATTACAGCATCAATATTATCAAGCGCAATAATATAACCTTCCAGAATGTGTGCGCGGCGTTCCGCTGCATCTAAATCGAATTTAGTTCTGCGTTTTAATACTTCAAATCGATGCGTTATAAAATGTTCCATACATTCTTTAAGTGTAAGAACTTTTGGAACACCATTAACAAGGGCAAGCATTATAACGCCGAATGTAACCTGCATCTGTGTGTGTTTAAAAAGTTGGTTCAAAGTTACTGCCGGTTGTCCATCGCGTTTCATTTCTATAACTACTCGCAATCCGTCTCTATCGGATTCGTCTCTAATGTTTGAGATACCGACAATTTTATCTTCACGAACGAGTTCTGCAATTTTTTCTATCAGTGCGGCTTTATTAACCTGGTAAGGAATCTCGGTTATAACAATATTCTCGCGCTCGTTTTTCATTACCTCAATATTTGCTTTGGCGCGGAGAATAATTCTTCCTCTTCCTGTAAGGAATGCTTCTTTAACACCATCGTAACCATAAATTATTCCTCCGGTTGGAAAATCGGGGGCTTTAACAAACTTCATCAAGTCTTCCGGTTTCAATTTAGGATTTTCAATAAGCGCAACAAGTCCGTCTATTACTTCCGCTAAGTTGTGGGGCGGAATATTTGTAGCCATACCAACAGCAATCCCACTTGCACCATTTACCAGAAGATTTGGTAAGTAAGAGGGCATAACTGTTGGCTCTTGTAAAGTATCATCAAAGTTTGGGGCGAAATTGACCGTGTTCTTATCAAGATCTCTGAGCATTTCATCTGCAATTCTTGAAAGGCGTGCTTCTGTATAACGCATTGCTGCCGGACTGTCGCCGTCAATCGATCCAAAGTTTCCCTGACCATCAACAAGCGGATAGCGAAGTGAAAAATCCTGAACCATGCGCACCATTGTATCGTATACAGCGCTATCGCCATGCGGGTGATACTTACCTAAAACTTCTCCAACAATACGTGCGGATTTTTTATAAGGTTTATTATAAGCAACGCCAAGTTCATGCATTCCGAATAGAACGCGTCTGTGAACCGGTTTAAGTCCGTCTCTTACATCGGGTAGCGCGCGTGCAACTATAACACTCATCGCATAATCGATGTAAGATGATTTCATTTCTTCTTCTAATGATACTGGTACTACTTTTTCGAATATTGTCGTCATGTTTTGTAATTATTATTTATTATAAAAAGTTTATTAACTATTATTTTTTCTGATCTACTTTAACATTATTGTTGCGAGACCCATATAAAACAAAATTGTAAAAATATCTGTTAGTGCAAGAGTAATTGGTCCGGCAGAAACTTTTAAATCCAGTTTTGTGCTATGCAGCAATGCCGGAACGCTTAAGCCAAGAAGTGCTGCTGCTAACTGTACTAACAAAATGCTCGATCCAATTATTACAGATGTTATAATTTCGCCTTTCCAGATATATGCAATTAATGCAACAAGCAAACCGCTGCTTCCGCCAATTAAAATTGCCGTCTGTGCTTCCTTAACAAAATTCTTTACATACCATTTTAATGATAGCTGCGCTGTGTGTAATGTTTGTATTGTAAGCGTCATAGATTGAATACTCATGCTTTCACCGAGTCCGAGTACAAGTGTAAGAAAGAAAGCTAAAACCAGGCTCTCGGCCAGTGTAGCTTCGAACAAACCAGCAAGAATAGCACATACCGTTCCGCTTGTAATTGTTGCAAGAAGCCATGGAAATCGTATTTGCCATGCTTTAAGCGGTGTTGCGTTTTTAACCTCGGAAATCTTAAAACCGATTGATTCAAAAACATCGCTCACTTTCTGGTGTTCGGAAAAATCGAGCAGCTCATCGGTGAAAAGATTTACATCTACAATTCCAACTAATTTTCTTTCCTTATCTACAACCGGGAAGGCAAGGAATTTATACATTACAAAGAACTCGCATGCATCATAAACAGTTGCCTCGTTTTGAATAGCAGCAACATTTTTAACCATTATGTCTTCAAGCTTCTGATCCGGTTGCCCGGTTAAAATTCTTCTTGTAGGAAGAACCCCGACAAGTTTTTTGTCGTCATCAACAACATAGAAATACACTATTCTTTCACCAACCCCTTCGTTTCTAATCTTCATCAACGCCTCATCAACCGTAAGATTCTTGTGCAGTGCGGAAAAATCTGAACGAACAAAATCAATTACCGGTTGTTGATATGTTGATTTATTTTCTTTCATCTATTCAATATTTATTCTTCGTTGCTCTTCTCAGAATAACCAATTAAACATCAAGGTTAGCATATTTAGCGTGTTTCTCAATAAAAGCTCTGCGGGGTTCAACCGCATCGCCCATTAATGTTTCGAATATTTTATCCGCTGCTGCAGCACTCTCAAGGTTAACCTGTAATACTGTTCTTGTTTCCGGGTTCATTGTGGTTGACCAGAGTTGTTCCGGATTCATTTCGCCCAATCCTTTATATCTCGAAATATTTATTCCCTTGGATTGGGTTGTAGTTTCAGTACCTTCTTCAACTTCAGTTACTTCTTTTTCATCTTCGGCCTTTTTGCCCTTGCTATCAGTTTTAAGTCTCTTCAAAATCTTATCACGTTCTTCATCATCGAAAGCATAAAATTCTTCTTTCCCTTTTTTAATTTTATAAAGCGGTGGCTGGGCAATGTAAACTTTTCCTTCTGCAATTAATTCTTTCATGTGCCTATAGAAGAAGGTCAGAAGTAATGTTCTAATATGACTTCCATCAACATCAGCATCTGTCATTAAAATAATTTTACCGTATCTGGATTTTGATGGATCGAAGTCCTCACCAATTCCGGCACCAATTGCAGAGATCATCGCCTGGATTTCCTGATTTTCTAAAACTTTGTTAATCTTAGCTTTTTCAACGTTTAAAATTTTTCCTTTGATTGGAAGTATTGCCTGGAATCTTCTATCGCGTCCTTGCTTAGCAGAACCGCCGGCAGAATCACCTTCTACAATATAAATCTCACAATGCTCGGGATCGTTAATAGAGCAATCGGCCAGCTTGCCTGGTAGATGCATGGAATCGAGAGCATTTTTTCTTCTGACAAGTTCGCGGGCTTTACGGGCTGCTTCGCGTGCTTCGGCGGCGCGCATACATTTATCAATAATTTTTTTTGCGATTGAACCGTTCTCTTCGAGAAACTCGGATAGTTTCTCGCCAACAATTGTTTCTACTATTGATTTGACTTCGCCGTTGCCGAGTTTTGTTTTTGTTTGACCTTCGAATTGCGGTTCCATTACCTTGATGGAAATTACCGCGGTTAATCCTTCCTTAAAATCGTCTCCTGTAAGAGTAACTTTCGAATTATCCTTTATCAAACCGTTTTTATATGCGTAATTATTAAACGTTCTTGTAAGCGCTGTTCTAAAACCGACAAGATGTGTTCCGCCCTCAATGGTATTAATGTTATTAACGTATGTATGAATATTTTCTGAATATGATTCGCTATATTCAAAAGCTATTTCGACTGGAGTGTTATCGCGTTCCCCTTCAATATAAACCGGTTTGTGTAATGGATTTCTCTGTTCATCAAGATATTTTACAAAGTCGATCAATCCGCCCTTAAACTTATAAGTCTCCTCCTGATTGTCTGTTTCATCTTTTAGGATCATCGTTACTTCTTTATTCAAATAAGCAAGTTCGCGCATTCTTTCTGCAACCGTATCGAAGTTGAATTTAACTGTTTTAAAAATTTCTCTATCGGGCTTAAACGTAGTTTTCGTTCCGGTATTTTCGCCTTTATATGTTCCGGTTTGTTTAACAGCTGCTTTTGGAATGCCTCTAGCGTATTCCTGAACGTAAATTTTCCCATCGCGTTTTACTTCTACTTTCATCCATTCGGAAAGAGCATTTACAACAGAAACTCCAACGCCATGTAATCCGCCCGATACTTTATAAGAATTCTTATCGAATTTTCCGCCGGCATGAAGAACTGTCATTACAACTTCGAGTGCTGATTTCTTTTCTTCAGGATGAACGTCTACTGGTATACCCCGTCCTTTATCCTCCACGGTAACCGATTGGTCTTTGTGAATAGTTACAATTACCCTGTCGTTATAACCCGCAAGGGCTTCGTCTATAGAGTTATCTACAACTTCATTTATTAAATGATGAAGTCCTCTTAAACCAACATCACCTATATACATCGCGGGTCTTTTTCTTACCGCTTCAAGTCCTTTTAAAACATTAATGCTCTTTGCTGTATAATCCTGAGAGCCGTTATTTTTAATTGTTTCTTTTTCTTTAGCCATATTAGTTTTTGTTTTTACCTTATATGAATTTTATTGACTTAACAACCTGTTCTTTAAAGTGCTTATTTATTTTTTCTATTAAAAGATTCTTTTGAAAATTCAATTCACTTTTCCAGACAGAGTTTTCAACTTTCAAAAAGAGAATTTTTTTTTCCGTCTTAATTGCTTTTGCAATTTTTGAAAGCTCGGGAAAAATAATTTCGAACTCATCTATAACATTGTAGTTCTTTACAGAATCCCTAAGGTTTTCAAAGTCTTTTTCTTTATCAATTATCTCCGTAATGCTTTTAAATCCGCTATAGATATGTTGCCGCGCCATTTTCAATTCTTATTTTTTTACTTCCGCTAAGTGTACTAAGTTCTTCAATTCGTGAAAAGTCTGTCATTGTAATAAACGCCTGACCGACTTGCGAGAGATAATTACTAATTTTTCCCGCCCTATAAGTATCAAGCTCTCCAAAAACATCATCCATTAAAAATATAGGTGTTTTGCCTAATTTTTCTTTTATATAGAAAAATTGTGCAAACCTTAATGCTATTTGAAATGTTTTGTGCTGACCCTGAGAGCCGAATCGCTTGAGCTCGTGATCGGTTATATAAAAAATAAAATCATCTCTGTGTGGGCCAATCAAATTTACTCCGCGTCGGAGTTCATCTTCTCTTACTGCATTAACCTCCTCCAGAAATCTCTCTTTGATATTTTCATAATCAATATTCTGGATGGTTGAGTATTCTATTTTGGGCTGCTCATCATTTTCGATTATTTGATTATATGCTTCTATAACATAGGTAGTAAACTCTTCTATAAACTTTAGCCGATACCTAATTAGCTCGGAACCGTTGTTTACCAATGAGTTTGTCCAGACTTCAAGTTGTTCAATTACCGAAGAGTTTCTAAACTCCTTGATTTGAGACAACAACGAGGATCTCTGTCTAAGAATTTTATTATACTCTAAAAGTATTTCCAGGTAAGTGTGGCTCGACTGAGAAATAATTGAGTCAACAAAACGTCTTCTATCCGCCGGTGCGCCAAGGGTTATTGCATGATCTGGTTGAATAAGTGTTACTATAGGGAACCTTCCAATAACATCCGACGAACTTAATATTTGCTTGCTATCAAGAAAATAGTTTTTCCTGTTTTTCATTAAGTCGTAATAAAGTCGGGTATGATTTTGAGTTAAATCTACAAATAAACCTTCGGTATTAAATGATTGTTCACCAAATGTTACAACATCGCTTTCTGCAGCGAAATTAAGATTTTTTGTAGTACACAAGTAGTAGATTGCCTCTAAAATAGATGTTTTACCCTGACCGTTTCCACCGATGATGAGATTTAAGTTATCGGAAAAAACTATTGATGTGCTTCTATGCAGTCTGAAATTTTGCAAATCAATTTGTTTAAGAACCATCCTATGTGTTTAACCGAACCGGCATCAGCAGCATCATTAAGTCCTGATTTTCTTTCTTTACTACAGGTTCAATAATTACCGCCTTTGTAGGCGAATGTAGTTTAAAAATTATCTCCTCGTTATCGCTCATATGATTTAATACATCATTTACGTAAGCCGAGTTAAAACCGATTTCAAGATCATCGCCGGAATATTCACATACAACTTTTTCTTCGCCCGAGGCTCCGATATCAAGATCCTCTGCAGATATTTCGAGTGACTCTTTTTTGATTGAGAATTTAACTCGTCTGGTTGTAGATGTAGAAAACAACATCATTCTCTTTATAGAATTATGAATATCCTTTGTGTTTATCTTAAGTGCAAATTCATTTTCCAGTGGTATTACACTGTTATAATCGGGATACTTTTGAGCAATTAAGCGCGTTATAAGTTCAATATCGTTCAGTTTGAAAGATACATATGATTTTGTTAAATAAATTTTTACATCCTTCTCATCAAGAATTTTTAACAAAACTGAAACAGCTCTTTCCGGCACAACATACTGCTGATTAAAATTAGCTTTAATATTTTTCTTTAACATGTTAACAAGTCGGTGTCCGTCTGTTGTAACAAACCGCAAGCCGTCATCCGTAAATTCAAAGAGCGTTCCCATCATAGCCGGCCTCATTTCTTCTTTGCTCATTGCAAAGGATGTTTTTTCAAAAGCTTGTTTTAACTCAACCCCGTTTATCACAACCTCGTTAATATCTTTAACGTCTTTATCTTCGGTAACAGATGGAATATCCGGAAACTCATCCGGATTAAGATAGCTTATTACATATTTTCCTGTATCGGTTATTAGATTAATTTTCTTGTTGGATGTCAACTTAAAGTGGATGGTTGTATCGCTTAGAGATCTCACAATGTCGTTTAACAATCTTGCCGGCACTACCAGTTTAACATTGTCTTCTGTAGCAATACTCAAAGAAGATTTTAAGGAAATTTCAAGATCGGTAGCGTATATTGTTAGTAAACCGTCTTTTACTTCGAACAGAAAATTTTCGAGTATTGGCATTGGTGTTCTTGTAGGAACAGCTGGAATGATTTTACCAAGTAGCTTTTCTAGTTCTTTACTGTTTACTTTGAATTCCATAATAATTCTCCAAGTTGAGTCAAAAAATATCAAAAATAGGATAGATATTCAATTTTTACATACAATGTTTATACACAACCCACACAACTATTATTATAATATTGTTCTATATGTATATAATATTTTATAATAATAATAATGTTAATAAGTTGATAACTACAATAATCAGCATAATAGCCGTAAATAAAAATATATTTTATGAACAATAACACTCTTGATAAGATGTTAATAAACGCAGGTTTTGGCTTAACCATAAACTAAGAGCAAGTTATTAACATCCAAAATTTTTTTATCAACAACGAATCTACAATTTACTATACACTTAATTCTATTTTATTTTTAAGAGAGATGACAACGTCCTCAAATCTTTGATCGTCCTTTATCATCTGTTCTACGGAAGTTTGAGCATGAATAACTGTTGAGTGATCGCGACCACCAAAATGCAAACCGATTGTTTTAAGAGACGACTTAGTAAGTTGTTTAGCAAGATACATTGCAACCTGACGGGCCAGAACAACCTCTTTTCTTCTATTCTTTTCTCTAACTTTATTTTCTTCTACACCAAAAAACTCGCAAACAACTTTTGTTATATAATCAATAGAAATATTTATCTGTTTGTTGGTAGATACTTCTTTAACAGTTTTTTTAACAAGTTCAAAATCAATTTCTTTAGAGTTTAGAGAAGAGTTGGCAAGCAGTTTTATTAGACAACCCTCTAATTCTCTTATGTTGGAAGTAATGTTAGAAGCGATGTATTCAAATATTTCGTTAGAAAGTTTTATACCATAAGTTTCGCTTTTGTTTTTAAGAATTGCAACACGTGTTTCAAAATCCGGAGGCTGAACATCTGCCTGTAAACCCCATAAAAACCGCGATATCAATCTATCACTTAAACCCTTTAAATCTTTTGGTGCTTTATCGCTTGATAAAATTATTTGTTTACCGGTTTGATGAAGAGTATTGAAAATGTGAAAGAACAAATCCTGTGTTTTTTCCTTACCTACAAGAAATTGAATGTCGTCTATAATTAAAGCGTCCATACTTTTGTAAAAATTAGAAAACTCATTTACTGTATTATTCTGAATAGCTTCCACAAACTCTACAGTAAAGACATCGGAAGATAAATAGATAACGCGTTTTTCTGGATAGCGATCGAGAATTTTATTTCCGATTGCTTGTATTAAGTGAGTTTTTCCAAGCCCAACTCCCCCGTATATAAAAAGTGGATTAAACGAAGTCTGCCCGGGGTTTTCGGAGACGGCATAAGCAGCAGCCCTTGCAAGCTGATTCCCCTCGCCTTTAATAAAATTTTCGAATATGTATCTAGGATTTAGATATGATTCGAAATCTTTCGGCTTTATTAAATTAGATTGTTCCGGAACCGCAACGCTTAGTTTTTTCTCTTCTATAACTGGAGTGGCCGGATCCTCCTTTTCTTCTAAAATTATATAAACAAGTTTACCATCCGGCCCAAGTACTTGAGAGATCATTTTTTTTATAAGTGTATTATAATGTTCTTCAATCCACTCTATGAAAAAATTATTAGGTACATAGATTTTCAATATATTATTATCTACCTCGTATGGTTTAATAGGGAGAAACCAGGTATGATATGTTAAAAACGGGACGTTTTCTTTAATTATACCAAGACATTCTTTCCAAATATCTTTTGCATCCCGCTCTGTTTGAAGCGATTCGGCCGAAGGTGTCATTTTATCAACAAATTTGAGTAGTTAAAAATGGGAAATTTTATTAAAGTGTAATAAATACTCGTAATGCAAATCAGAAATTCTCAACAAATTATTAACATTAATTGGGTCGACTAAAACGTTTATATTTAAGAGGTTACCGGAAAATTCAGTATTATACAAACAAAATAAATTTAATTATTGTGGAATATTCTCCACCAAAACAATCCGTGAAACGTTTCACAAACACCAGTTATTAACAAATTATAAACATGTTTTTACGCGGTCAAAATTTAACTCAAAATAGATTTTGATTTCTAAATCTGCAAATTAATTTTAAATTTTTTTTTGTCTCGATTTTTTTTGGAAATACTTTTAACAAATCTAATTTTGCAATTAACAATAATTGAGTTAATAGATGAAGAATATTTTAGTTGTTTTTACAGGTGGAACCTTTTCAATGAAAATAGACAATGTTACTAAAGCGGCGGTTCCATTCTTTCATGGAAATGAATTAATAAACATGATTCCTGGAGCCGGTAACCTTGCTAATATAAAGACTTACGAATTTGGAAATTATCCCGGCCCCCACATTACCCCGGAATTAATGCTTTTGTTATCTAATAAGATCAAAGAATTTGTTGAGAGAAATGATATTGACGGCATTGTTGTTACACACGGAACCGATACGCTGGAAGAAACCGCATACTTTATAGACCTTACTGTAAGGACAGATAAGCCGATAGTTGTTATTGGTGCAATGAAAACAAGTTCTGAGCCGGACTGGGATGGCCCAAAGAATTTGTTGGATGCATTACACATTTGTAATAATCCAAACAGCAAAGGCATGGGTGTTCTGGTTTGTTTGAACGGGGAAATTAATGCCGCGAGCGAGGTTACTAAAACACACACAGAAGATATCGAAACGTTTATGAGTTTAGATTTTGGCTCGCTCGGTTTTGTAGATAAAGGGAAAGTTGTTTATAACAGATTACCAAGAAAGCTGGAAACATTTGAAACGGAAAAAATTAACTCCAACGTAGATCTTATAAAAGTTTATGCTGGAATGGATGAGAAATTTTTTAGATTTTCTGCCGACAGCGGAACCGAAGGAATTATAGTTGAAGCACTGGGTGTTGGAAATGTACCGCCAAAAACATTCGATGGAATTAAATATGCAGTTGATAAGCAAATACCGGTTGTTTTAGTTTCCAGATGTCCCGCCGGCGAAACTCTTGATATTTATGGTTATCCAGGCGCGGGTAAATGGCTAAAGAAAGAAGGTGTAATTTTTGCCGACTATTTAAATGGTCAGAAAGCCAGAATAAAATTGATGATTTGCCTGGGTATTACAAATGATATTTATCGAATAAGAAATATGTTTGAGGGAAATTGAAAAGCGGAGTTAATAAACACGGTATTCAATTCGAAAAACTAAAGCCATGGATCTCCTCTATTATTTTATTACCACTAATTTATTATCTGATTAAAAACGATGGGCGAATTTTGTTAGTTGATTATATAAATCTGCTAATTCATGAAGGCGGTCATGGTATTTTCAAGATCTTCGGAAAATTTA
>JAGXSM010000222.1 GCA_018333725.1 Melioribacter sp.
GTTAAATATGAAGATGGTGAAATAGAAGAGATTAACCGCGGCAATATCGGTAATCTTATGTTCAATAATAATATTGAACAATTATTTTCGCTTCTCTCTGTTGAGTTAAGAGAAACTGAATTTAAAAGCCAGTTATTGGAATTATTGCAAAACTTCTACCAGCCGGGGAAATCATTTCTTGAATCATTCAGAGAGTTGATGATAAAATTATTCGATGAATATGGCTTAATTATATTTAACCCGATTGACCCGGGTGTAAAAAGATTACTGACCCCTATATTTTCAAAAGAAATTACAAGCTACAGAGACCACACCGGAATTCTTGTTGAACGAAGCGCAGAATTGGAAGAATTATATCATGCTCAGGTTAAAGTAAAAGCAATTAACTTATTTTACATTGACGAGAATGAACGACTGCTTATTGAACCGGTGGATAATGATTTCCGGCTTAAAGGTAAAAGAAAAAGATTCACTCTTGATGAACTGATTTCAGCCATCAACAATTCACCTGAAAAATTCAGTCCCAATGTTCTGCTGCGCCCAATTTGCCAGGATTATTTATTCCCGACAGGTTTTTATGTCGGCGGACCATCGGAAGTAAGTTATTTTGCACAGGTAACTCCACTATACAATTTATATGGACTTGTTGAACCTGTAATTTATCCGCGATCTTCAGCAACGATACTGGAAAAAGGTGCACAGGCAATCCTGGATAAATATAAATTAAATTTCCCGGATGTATTTTTAACCGAGGATCAACTCTTTACAAAAGTAATTATGGCCGATTCTGGTTCTGACCTAAATAATATTTTTAATGAAGCGATTAACAATATCCGGACTGCATTAGCGCCCATTAACGAAAAATTAAATGGAATAGATAAAACACTAACTGATCTTACCGGTAAATCCAGAGAGAGAATTGAGCAGATAATTGATTTTTTGAAATCCAAAGCGATTGAAGCAGAAAAACGAAAGCATGAAGCAACAACAAGACAACTTGGCAAGGTTAGAAATGTTCTTTACCCAAACGATGGATTACAGGAGCGGGAAATAAATTTTATCTACTTTGCAAATAAATACGGCATGGATATTATTAAGTGGATTTACAGCGAGCTGGTTATTAATAAGTTTGAACACCAGATACTTGAGCTTTAGCTGAGCTGTTTAATTTGTTCTAAAAAATCGGGATTGGAAACTGCAACCGACTCAAACTGATTAACCGCCGCACCGTTCTTCAATTGCATCGATAATACGGCAAACGCCATTGCTATCCGGTGATCACCAAAACTTTCAAATAATATATCGGTTTCATTCTGGATATTACCATTAAGTTCAAAGCCATCATCTTCTTCAACAACATCCAATCCTAATAGTTTGTAATTGTAACACAAAGATTTTATACGGTCGGATTCTTTTATTCTTAATTCCTTAGCGTGATTAATTTTGAAATTACCTTCTGCAAAAAGACCGGCTACGGATAATATCGGCACCTCATCAATTATATTTGGAATTATGTCTACCGGGATATCAATATTTTTTAATCTACTCGATTTAACTTTTATATCGCCGCAGATTTCTCCATTCACAATTACCTCATTTTCTATCTCAATAGATCCGCCCATTGATGATAACAAATTAATAATACCTGTCCGCGTTGGGTTCAATGAAACATTTTTTATTATTAACTCAGAATCTTTTGCCAGCAATGTTAAAACAATAAAGAAGGATGCGGTAGAAATATCAGCGGGTATAGTCATTTCAAATGGTTCAGGATAATTCCTTTTTGAAACAACAATTCTGGTAATATTATTCTGCACTTCGGTTTTTATTCCCAACATTCTTTCGCTATGGTCGCGTGTCTTAGTAGTTTCATTAATAATAGTTTCTCCATCCAGATGGATAGCAGCAAGAATAATAGCACTTTTTACCTGGGCACTGGCAACTTTCATTTTATATTCAATTGGATGCAGATTTTTGGTAGGATTAATAATCAAAGGTAAAGTGCCAAGTTCCGATGCATTGATACCGGCTCCCATCAATCTGAGCGGTTCAACGACACGCAGCATCGGTCGGATGGATAATGATTCATCACCGGTGATAACCGAATTAAAATTTTGTGCACTTAGTATTCCGCTTAAAAGCCGGGCTGTGGTACCCGAATTACCAGCATATAATTCCGATTCTGGAACTCTCAAACTATTAAAACCATTTCCGGTAATTTTTATTTTTTCTCCACCTACATCTATTCTAATTCCAAGTTGAGAAAAAATATTCATTGTTGATTTTACATCTTCGGAATTAGAACAATTTTGAATAACCGATTCCCCTTTTGCCAGAGATGCAAACATCACAGCGCGGTGCGAAATTGATTTATCGCCCGGTAAGTTTAATATCCCGTTTATATTTTCAATTTTTTCGAATTGCTGTATCATTTACGACACCATTTATCTATTAACTTATCAAGTTCAACCGGTGTGAGGTCCGGTTTATCATACATGTTTTTAATTTCCCTCTGGCGCAATGCTTCGAATAATGAAACTGCTGTTGCAACAGAGGCATTCAGACTTTGAACCATACCTTTCATCGGGATGCAAAAAATCCCATCAGATTTGTCTTTCATTTCATCGGAAACGCCACGGTGTTCATTACCAATAACTATTGCAACTTTACCGGTAAGATCAAGCTGATATAAACTTTTTGCATCAGGATCTAAAAAGCTTGAGTAGATTGTAAATCCATCTTTTTTTAATGATGAGACGCATTCATCAACAGACTTAAATTTTTCTATTTCCATCCATTTACTTGCCGAAGCAGATGAGATTCTACTTAGTTTTGGGCAGCTCTCAATTGTATAGAGTAAATATACTTTTAATATTCCTACTGCATCGCAAGACCGGATTATTGCGCTGACATTATGCGAATCGTGGACATTCTCAAGTACGATAGTAAGAGAAATCTGGCGTGCACTTGCTGCTTTAGTAATCTTCTGTAGTCTTTTCTCGGTCAGAAATTTGCGCATTTCACTTATCAAAAATAATCTTATATACTTTTCTTAAACCTTCTTTACGTGCAAGATCAACTTTTATTTTGAAGTTCATATCGACCTGAATGTAAAAGCGGAAAAGTTCTAGTGTTTTTGTGATTGCTTCATCTTCGTTATGTGCCCAGCTTTCGCAACCTTTAATAGATGGTATTTCAGTTGAATAGCCGTCATCGGAATGTTGAACGATTAAATCGAGAACCACTAATAGCCACCTGCTGCTGATTTTTCTCCCTTAACAATTTTAACACTTGCACTGGCACCAATTCTATCGGCTCCGCTTTCAATCATTAATTTAGCATCTTCTGCAGTTCTAATTCCGCCAGATGCTTTAACACCAACTGCGGTACCAACAACATATCTCATTAATGCAATATCCCCGGCCGTAGCACCACCTTTACTAAATCCTGTAGATGTTTTAACAAAATCTGCTTTGGCTTCTTTACTAAGCAAACATGCTTTAATTTTTTCTTCGTCGGTTAATAAAGCAGTTTCTAATATTACCTTGCAAACAGCATTATGTCTTTTAGCAGAAAGCACAACCTGGTTGATATCATGGAAAACATATTCGTAATTTTTTTGTTTAAGCATACCAATATTAATAACCATATCAATTTCCTGGGCACCGCTATTCAATGCCTGTTCAGCTTCGGCTTTTTTTATCTCGGTTGTAGTTGCACCAAGAGGAAACCCAATTACTGTACAAACCTTAACCGTACTTCCTCTTAACAAGTCTTTGCAAAGAGGAACGTAGCACGGATTAATACAGACTGAAACAAAATTATACGTCCGTGCTTCTTCACATAGTTTCTTAATTTCATCGGGAGTAGCTTCGGGTTTAAGGAGCGTATGGTCAATCATTCTTGCAACATTAGTATCAACAAGCTCGTTACCAACCCCTAATCCCGCGGCAATTCTATCTGCCCCATTACTAATTATATTTTTTACGGCAGTCGGTTGATCAACGACATTTCGCTCCCAGCCGATACATGAACCCGTTGTGCAGTAAAAATCCTGTAAAGATTTTTCGATAAAAACCTGACTTACAACCTTATCAATAACTGATGAGTCCATATTAATCCCCTGATTGAAAATTTAGATATGCGTGATATGTATTTTTTAATAACATCGCAATTGTCATTGGTCCAACTCCACCGGGTACAGGTGTAATATAAGAAGCAATCTTTTCAACACTTATAAAATCTACATCGCCCACAATTCTATAACCTTTAGATGTAGACGAATCTTCAATTCTGTTAATTCCAACATCAATTACAACTGCTCCTTCCTTTACCATACTGCTTGTAACAAAGTTAGCTTTACCGATTGCTGCGATTAAAATGTCTGCGCTTTTTGTAAACTGAGTAAGATCCTTAGCAGCACTATGACAAACAGTAACAATTGAATTTGCACCTTCTTTTTTCTGAACAAGCATATTAGCAACTGGTTTACCTACAATATTACTTCTACCAACAACCACAACATGTTTTCCGGAAGTTGGAATCTGATATCTCCTTAATAATTCTAAAATACCATATGGAGTGCACGGATAAAATGTAGAATAACCTGTTACAAGTTTACCCACATTAACAGGATGGAATCCATCAACATCTTTTTTAGGGTCAATTGATTCGATAATTTTTTGTTCGTTAATATGCCCGGGTAACGGTAGCTGGACTAATATTCCTTGATAATTACTATCAAGATTATATTGTTCTATTAAATCCAGTAATTCCTTCTCACTTATACCGGATGAAAGTTTTTCAATTTTAGAAAGCATCCCTATTTCAATACACGATTTACTTTTTGAAGTTACATAAGAAAGTGATGCCGGATTTTCACCAACTAAAATTGTGACCAATCCCGGAACAGGTTTACCATCTTTATTTAATGAACCGATTTTCTCTTTTAATTCTTCTTTAATTGCTTGTGCAGTTATTTTACCATCAATTAAAATTGCCATAAGATTTTATCTAATTTTGATCAACAATTGCTTCTATTTTTTTATCAAACTCGGGCAAAAATATCCTTTCCACTTCAACAGCTTTTCCGGTATCGGTATCAACTTTAACAAACAATCCGCATAGATGAACATTATCTGTTGCAGTTTGATATTTTTGAGGCGTCTGGTATAAGAACCGGTTAATTGCCGCATCTGTTTTCATACCGATTACAGAATCATAAGGTCCTGTCATGCCGCAATCTGTGATGTATGCAGTACCATTAGGAAAAATTCTTTCATCAGAGGTCTGAACATGTGTATGTGTTCCTACAACTGCAGAAACTTTTCCATCGAGGTAATTAGCCAGAGCAAGCTTTTCTGCTGTAGCTTCAGCATGAAAATCAATAAATATTACTTTTGTCTCCTGCTTCAATTTAGGTAGAACCCAATCTGCAGATCGGAACGGGCAGTCGATTGGAGCCATGTATGCCCTCCCCTGTAAGTTAAGAACAGCAACTTTCCCTTTTGGACTATCAACAAAGTAATATCCATTACCGATCGTTCCTTTAGGATAATTCAAGGGACGGATTACACGAGGTTCTCTCTTCAAATATTCCTGTGATTGATGTTTATCCCATGTATGATTTCCGCCGGTAATTGCATTAACCCCAAGGTCGAACAACTGCTTTGCTTCCTTTTCGGTGCATCCTTTTCCATCGGATAGATTTTCACCGTTCACAATAGTAACATCAACCCTGTATTTTTTTTGCAGACCGGGGAGCCACATTTGTACAATGTTTAATCCCGGCTGTCCTATAATGTCGCCAATAAAAAGTAAATTTATATTCATTTCGAATTCTCTTTAATTGAAATATATTGAAAATAGCCCGAATAATGAAACTAACGACGATATATCTTAAAGTTTAGTGAGTAAATATCATTATAATTTTATGTGATTATTTCATTTTAGTTAAATTTGCTGCATGAAAAAGAGCTCATCTACAAACGGAAAAATTTTAAAAGAACTTCCTTTTGAAGAAGCAGAATTTTGTGTTTTCGATTTTGAAACTACCGGAACATCCGCAAGATTAGAAAAAGTTATTGAGATAGGAATTACAAAAATAAAAAAAGGGAAAATTGTCGATACATTTCAGTCATATATTAACCCGGGCAGATTTGTTCCTTACAATATCACCTTATTAACCGGCATAACAAACGAAGATGTAAAGGACGCTCCATATTTTGAGGAAGTAATAAATGATATAAAAGATTTTATAAGTAGTTCTGTTCTGGTTGCTCATAATCTTAGTTTCGACTACTCGTTTTTAAAGAATGAATGTGAACAGGCAAGAATTGAATTACCAGGTAACTCAGCTATCTGCACATTAAAAATTGCAAAGAGGATTTTTCCACATCTGCCAAGTAGATCGTTAGGCAATTTATCAAAGTCATTAAAAATCCGGCATAGGAATGTTCATCGAGGACTTGGCGATGCAACAGCAACAGCAAAAATTCTATTAAAGATGTTTAAGATTTTACGGGATGAATATAACATAGATACTTTAAGCGATCTTATTCACTTCCAGAATATACCTTCCGGTGCACCGTTTAAGATGATTAAGAAAAAATTAGCCGATGATTATTCCTCTGTACCCGACGACCCGGGTATTTACTTTTTTAGAGACTCTAAAGGAGATGTCATTTATATCGGAAAAGCAAAATCTCTTAAGCAAAGGGTCAGTAATTATTTTACAAGTAACTCACCCAGAAAGACAAAAAAGATTATTCAGAAAGCGCAAAGGTTAGAATACTATGTAACAAATACCGAGCTTACCGCACTTCTTGCAGAAGCAGAATTGATTAAAAGTACTGATCCAAAGTATAACACATTATTAAAGAGGTATTCGAACAATTATTTTATAATGGTAAATTACTCAAAATCCTTCCCTACAATTGAAAGAGTGACGTCATTCGATTTTAATGGTAATGATTATTACGGACCATATCCAAACCGCGATACTACTTTAGCAATAAAGGAAATTATCGACAAAACTTTTGAAATACGTGAATGCAATGAACGGGAATTCCTGAAAAGGCGGAAATGTTATCTTGCAGATATTGAAAGATGTCTTGCACCTTGTATCGATTCATCTATTAAGGAACAGTACCGGGAAGAATTATTAAAGGTTCATAATTTCCTTAGTGGATTTAACCAATCTGCAGTCGATCGTTTACTAAATAAAATGAAATTTCTTAGTGAACATCAAAAATATGAAGAAGCAGCACAAACAAGAGACCTGATAAACTCGGTTCTAAAACAGTTAAATAAAGCATCAATACTATCAGAACCAATTAATAAAGCCAACGTTCTTATCGAGGTATCCGGCGTTAAAGACAATGATTACCTGATTTTACTGGAAGGTAAAATGTTCATTAAAAATTATCTTAATGATAAATGGAAAGACTTTGACGAAGCCCTAGAGAATTATTTTAATGGTACAATCCAGATTTTTAAAGAGTTAACTGAAAAGGATCTTGAGAGATTAAAGATTGCACTTTCCTGGCTTGCTAAGAATAAAAATAAAATTAAAGTACATTACTTAAAGAATTACAGTTCGATTGAAGAACTAGCAAAGGATTTTATTTTTGTTAACAAAGCAAAGAGAGAATATTTAGCGTTGGATTAAAGTATTAAGTCCCGATGAATTTGAGAAGGAAAAATCGAATAATATAACCGGTTACAAAAACCAGACTTAGATATAACAATATAGCTTTGAGAGACTCTGTAGTAAAAATAATAGTAGATAAAAATCCACGCCAACCGCACTCTTTGCATCTATAAAGTCTATAGAAAGTAATCTTTTTTAGAATCTGTTCTCTCATATTTTTAGCACGAGAATGATGAAGAACACCTACACCTTTGCATACAGGACAACGGTTAAATTGAGGATTGCGGTAAATAAAAATTCTTGGTGTTTTCATTCCATTACCACTTTTAAATACTAATAGAATACTTATAATGATTTTTTGAAAAATCCATTGTAAGTATTAGAATTTGCTAATATACTCATAGCAGTTTTAAACTGGGTATCACTTTTAAGCGATTCAACAATTCTTCCAGTTCTGCCATCGGTTCTTGCAGCCAATTCCTCTTTTATCGATGCAATTATATCCTCCTTATACTTTTCCATTTCTCTCGAATGACTTTCATCAATTTGAGCTTTTGATTTTTCAAGAAGTTCTAAAAATGCACCGTTCAAATTTTCCTGAACTGCCGCGGCTTTTAACTGCTCAATTAACCTTTCAGCCGGTGAAGTAAATTCAAATTTTTGTTTCTTAATATAGGATTGGAATTCTTTTAGTAATTGTTCAGAAGTTAGTTTATTAAAATCCACATTTGATCTATCGTTATAAAAATAAGTAGCAAACCCGAAGAACATTCCATCAGCTAAAAGTCTTTGTACCAGATGAGATTTAGATTTATTGACGATAAAAGAATCGGGTTTGATACCGCCGGCTGAAAAAACTTTACGATTCAAATCAGTTCTAAATTCCATTTCGTCATTTTTTTTATTCAATTCAAAAACTCTATTTCTTTCAGAGTAATTGATTTTCTGAATCGATCTGCCGCTCGGTGTAAAATATTTTGCAGTGGTAATTTTCAAAGATGTGTTATAAGAAAGCGGAATTAAAGTCTGAACCAATCCTTTACCGAATGAATTAGTTCCTATAATAACTCCTCTATCGTGATCCTGAATTGCACCGGCAACAATTTCCGATGCAGAAGCCGAACCTTCATCAATTAAAACAACCAATGGAATTTTACCTGCAACCGGTTCTTCGGCGGCATAATATTTTTTTGTATCGAGCGAATCACGCCCTTTAACCGATACTATTAACTGACCTTTTGCCAGGAATTTTTCACTTACATCTACAGCAGCATCTAATAAACCGCCGGGGTTTCCTCTTAAGTCTAATACAATCGATTCAACATTTCTTTTTTCTTTCAATTCAATCAACGCTTTTTTTACTTCATCACCTGCACTTCTTGAAAACCCGCTCAACTTAAGATATGCATTACTGCTATTTGAAGGATAGAATCCATAGTACGAAAGATTTTTAACCTCTATCTCTTCTCTTATTAAATTGAATATAATCGGTTCTTCATTACCTTCGCGCATAATAGTAATTTTAACAGCTGTTCCCGGATCCCCTTTCAAAAATTCACTAAGGTTATCGTAGTTTTCTTTTGTTACATTAGTTTCATCAATCTTGGTAATAATATCGCCAATTCTTATTCCCTGTCTATAGGCAGAATAACCTTCAATTAAATCCACAACAGTAATGCTCTCATTGCGCAGACCAACTGTAGCACCAATACCACCATACTTTCCCTTTGTAATTACATCAATATCTTTTTGATTATTACTATCTAAAAAGTTAGTGTAGGGATCGAGTGATTGAAGCATTCCGTTTATACCGGCTAACATAAATTCTTCCGGATTAAGAGGATCTACATAATTAAGCGTAACCTCTTTATATACCCGGCCAAAAATGTCAATGCTTTTATTTATTTCGAAATAAATGTCTGTATCTTTTGTTATAAATCCGGAGAATAAAAGAATACCGGCAATTGAGAGTATAATATTTCTTCTTGTAATCATAACTTCTCTTTCAACTACATTCTTAATTTAATTTCTGATACTATTTGTTCATGTAATTTAGGGATCGGCAATAAACCGTCTAAAACTACAAAACGTTTTTCCTTTGACGATAATTCAATATATCCATTTCTTACTCTATCGTAAAAATCAACTTTAGAAGATTCAATACGGTCCAGTTCAACTTTTTTTACTTTCGACATTCTTCGAACTACTTCATCAACAGGTATATCAATAAAAAATGTGATCGTAGGGACTGCATTTTTAATTGCAAATTTTTGTAATTCTTTTACAAATTCAAGTGATAATCCCCTACCATAACTTTGATAGGCAATAGAAGAATCATGAAACCGGTCCGATAGTACATAAACATTTTTTTCCAGAGCCGGGATAATAGTTTGATTAACCAATTGAGCTCTGCTTGCTGCAAATAAAAGAGCTTCGGTTTCATATTTCATTTCAGAATTCTTTTTATCAAGCAAAATATCCCGTATTTTTTCTGAAATAGGAGTCCCGCCCGGTTCTCGTATTATAATTACTTTCTTTCCTTCATCTAATAAATATTTTTCCAAAAGTTGAACTTGAGTGGATTTACCGCAGAAATCAAGTCCTTCAAAAGTTATAAACATAGAACTATTCCAGATTATTTTTTTCAGTATTGTTTGATAACATATTCAAGTTTTTTTGGCTTAACATCAATAAGCAATGTATTGGATGGTATTTTTATTTTAGGTTCAATTCCTTCTTCTTCATTTCGCAGTACTTCCCAGAAATCGACATAAGCTGAAATACTATCCTTAGTAAGTTTTCCTAATTTATTAATTCCACCTTTAAGCACAACACTAATTTTGTCCGGGAATAAAATTAATTCTTTTGATTGAGGAACATTTCTTATTTCTACACTTATATCGTCATAAGATTTATCAACAATTTTCTGAACATCAAATTCGACTTTACATTTTTCTGCGGAGTAATTTACTCCTACAATTTTTACTAGTTGAAGAGTTTCATTAACTGGTTCAGACAAATCCTTAAATTCTTTTCGTTCAGTAAAAATTGTATCAATACCAGTAAGCTGATTTTCAGAACCCGAGATTTCAATTTTATCAGGTATAACATTAATATCCGATGCAATTCCAAAACTCTCTTTAAAGTTGACGGACAGATTGGCCTTAATAAAAACTTGTTTAGAAATTATCCTGTCAACTTCAAATTGAATTGAAGCCGGTGCAATTTCTATCAATCTAAAAGATGTTGTGATCCATGTATTATTTTCTAATTCGTCTCGTAGACTTACACGGTGCTTACCGCTCTGTCTTTTTGATGATACTAAGTACTCTTCATTACCTGTTATGGCTAACTTTGCTAATTCCCATCCTTTTCCTCTTAATCTTAGATAAATCTCACTTTCTGAAATTGCT
>JAGXSM010000223.1 GCA_018333725.1 Melioribacter sp.
ATATCAGCAATATATGCCTGGGCAACGCCAATGTTACTGCCGCCAAACCCAGCCAACATACGGGATAAAAATAAAATCAGAAATGAATTGGAATAACTGAACATCAGATATGATAAAGCTGTTAATAATTGTGTTGCTAAGATTACAGGTCTTCTACCAATCCTATCAGATAATCTTCCAAGAATTGGATTAAAGAAAAATTGTATTAATGAATAAATTGCAACTATAGCTCCAATTCCAAAATCTGAGATATTAAGATTTTTGCTTGCAAAGGTTGGGAGAATCGGAATTAAAATTCCAAAGCCCATTAAGTCGATAAAGACGGTAATAAATATAATGCTTAGAGAAGCTTTATTTTTCATTAAATGATTTCTTTCGTGTGCGCAAAGATATGAAAATCAGATTCATTTTTTGAATAGAATTTCCATCGTATCATTATAACTTTCTAACAACTTTTCTATATCCTCTTTACCAAGATATTCTGGTATCAGCGCTAATGCAGTCGTGTCAGATGGAAGTATAACAAATTGATTTTTATTATCAATCCTTCCCTTAAATACCCATGTCGGAATTGCTTTAACTTCACTCACCCATGTTGAACCGTTAGCAGTATTATGTTTAATCTCAAGATTCAGAATTACGCCCGCATCAGAATATCGCCATCGCTGGTTCGAAATAAAATTACCCAATGAATAAGCAACGAATCCTTTTTTAAGTTTTCCATTTGATTTTTCTATGAAACGTACCGGTTGAATAACATGTGGATGGCTTCCTATAATTATATCTGCACCGTAATTAAATGTCTTACTTACAATCTCTTCCTGATACTTTGACGGCAATCGGGAATATTCATCACCAAAATGATAGTAAACTAAAATCAGGTCAACATTCTTTTTGGTCATTGCAGTTACATCTTTTTTTATAATGCTAGTATCGATAACATTCACTAAATATTTTTTTGATTTAGGTAAGAAATTTCCGTTCAATCCATATGTATAGCTAAGGATACCAAGTTTCAAACCATTTTTCTCAACTACCAACAAAGAAACTCTTGAATGTTGAGATAGGTAGGTACCGCTATTAATGAGGTTCCTGTTCTCTATTTGCCTAATGGTTCTTTCAACTCCCTTTGCTCCTCTATCCAGACTATGATTGTTGGATGTGAATAAAATATCGAATCCGGAAAATTTAAGTGCATCTAATAATTCTTCTGGTGAATTAAATAATGGGTAGCCAGTATATTTTTCTGATTTGCCGGCTATAACTGTTTCGAGATTACCAAATGTTAGGTCGGAATCTGACAAATATTGTTGGACCATTTTAAATGTTGGAAGAAAGTTGAAGCTGTCACTGCCAATTTTTGCATACTCAATCTGTGGAGTGTGACACATAATATCGCCAACAAAACTCAATTTAACAGTAATTGTAGAATCTTCGTTTTTAGAATAAGAAATTTCAGAAGGTTCTTTTTGAGAACCCTGAATAAATAATAAAAGTAAGAGGGATAAAAAAAATTTGCAGATTGATTTCATAGATTATAAAAAAAGCTGGATTAATAATTAACCCAGCTTTTCAAAAGTTAGCAACTAGATTAATTGGAAGGTTTATCACCCTTTCTTTGTGCTTTAACTTCCTGGATTTCATTTCTCATATCCTGAGCCAGTCTTTTTAATTCGCTAAGACCTTTTCTTAAACGTGTTCCGGCTGCAGATTGACCTTTTTCGTAAAACTTTGTTACATCAACTTCAAGAGTTTTTAAGAATTCAATCAGATTATTGTATTTCTGCATAGGTACCTCCTTTTAGGTTGTGATAAGAAATTAATTAGTAATTGTATTTTCGAGTACTATTTCTGCAATATCCTTTACTAAAACTTGTTCTGATTTTTCCAGCGATTTTAACCCATCCGACATCATTGTCATACAAAACGGACATGCTGAAGCGATTGTATCAGCTTGTGTTCTTACAGCTTCTTCAGTTCTATTTATATTAATTCTGGTTCCTTCTGTTTCTTCCAAAAACATTCTTCCACCACCAGCACCGCAACAAAATCCTTTATCTTTATTTCTTTCCATTTCAACTAATTCAACACCATTAAGCTTCTTCAGTGGTAATCTTGGTTCATTGTAAATGTTGTTATATCTGCCTAAATAACAAGAATCATGAAAAGTTATCTTGGATTTTTCAACTTCAGATCTAAGCTTAATCTTACCTTCACTCACTAAATTCGAAATTAATTCAGAATGATGTATCACCTCATAATTTCCGCCAAATTGCGGAAATTCATTTTTTAGTGAATTATAGCAATGAGGACAGCCAGTAACTATTTTCTTAACTCCATAATTATTTAGTGTTTCTACATTTTCCTGCATAAGCATCTGTGCTAAATACTCATTGCCAAGCCTACGAGCAGTATCACCATTGCATTTTTCTTCATTTCCAAGGATTCTAAAATCAATATTGGCAATTTGCATCAATGTAGCAATCGATTTTGTTACTTTTTGATACCGGGCATCAAATGATCCGGCACAACCAACCCAGAATAAATACTCCCCTTCACTATCTTCTGCCAATGTTTTAATTCCCATTCCCTCAGCCCAATTAGCCCTATCCTGCGAATTAAACGCCCATGGAGTAAAGTTAGTCTCAATATTCTTAAACACTGCGTTTAGTTCGGGTGGAAAATTTGATTCCATCAAAACTAAATTTCTGCGCATATCTACGATAGAATCAACATGTTCAATTGTAACCGGGCATTCATAAACACAAGCATTACATGTAGTACAAGCCCATAATTCTTCATCTGTTATGTAATCGTGAACTAAAGTTTGAGAAAGTATAGAATTTTCCTGTACACCTTCAATTACTAATGGAGCTTTATCTTCAGTTCGTCTTCTAATATCAACAATAATTTTCCTTGGTGATAGAGCTTTACCGGTATTGGCAGCCGGACAAACTGAAGTACAACGTCCGCATTCAGTACATGCAAATCCATCCAGAATCTGTTTCCAGGATAAATGTTCAAAATCGGCAGCCCCGTATTGCGAGACATTTTCATCTTCCAGATTTATTTTCTTAAGCGAGTATTTTTCTTTCCCAAGTTTATTGAAATAAACATTTGGTATTGAAGTTACTACATGAAAATGTTTTGAGTATGGAAGAAAATTCAAAAATCCAATTACAAAAAGAATATGTGCCCACCAGAATATCTCATAAAATAGATTCGCATTACTACTTGTTTCTGTATAGAAAAGAGAACTTAAATAAATTGAAATCGGCCGGACTTCATATTCGGTTAAAATAAAATTATTGTTTGCAATGTGTGAAATGTTTTGACCGAACATAGAAAGAACAACACCAAGAATTAGCAATAGTATTACTGCGGCATCTAAGTTTCCTTCTTTGCCAACATCAAGTCTATCTACTTTCTGAATAAATCTTCTATAAAGCGCAAAAAGAACAGATATTATTACGAAAATTCCAACAACATCCTGTATAATTGTTATAGCTGAAAAGAATGTACCAAGAAATTCAAGTGAAAACGGTGAATAAAATCCCTGTATAATCGATTCTATTACGGCAAATAGGAAAAGAATAAAACCCCAGAAGATTAAAAAGTGAATAATTCCAGCAACGGGATCGCGCAACAACTTAGATTGACCAAAAGCAATTTTTAATACGTTTTTAATTCTTTGGAATGGGTTATCAAATCGGTTTTCCTTTTGACCTAAAAGGATATAAGCAAGGATTCTTCTTATGTTGAAAAAGAAGAATCCAATTGCTGCAATAAAAACAATTACAAATGCTATATTTTTTATTGTCATCAGGTAATTTTCTTTTAACTAGTTAGGCAGCCGTGGATATTTTTTAGAGAATGCCTTATAAATACTAACCGCAGCAGATATTTTAATTACATCCCAAATCGAAAATATTATTGCACCGCTGAACAAAGCTTTATTCAAATCTCCATTCAGAAAGATCGATAGGAATAATGAACCTGATACAAGAATTATGAACGCACCTGTTATCATTGATAAGATCATCATCCAGTTTGTAGATTTCTTTTCAATTAAATAACCAACTATATATGCAGCAATCGGAAAAGCCATCAAATACCCGCCGGTTGGACCAATTAACCTTGCAAATCCAAAACTGTATTCAGCAAATACGGGCAACCCGATTGTTCCCGCTGCAAGGTAAATAACCTGGCTTATCATACCATTTCGCGAACCAAGAAATGCGCCGGAAAGTAATACTATCATAGTTTGTAATGTAAACGGAACCGGCTGAACCGGAATTACAACCTGTGCACCTAAAAATGTTAATACAGAAAATGATAAGATCCAGAAAAGTTGAGATTCTTTTAATTTGCTAAAAATTGCAATAAGTGAGATTGACTTTGCATTTTGTTTTACTGACATATATTCCTCGTTATAATGTTAAATTTCTTTCGAAAAAAATGGCTGTTTTATTAAGCAATTTTTCAAATTTTTCACTCGTTCCGTTAAACGGATGAGTAATATCAAATGTATGTCCTGTCCCAAAAATCTTATAAAACTCAGTTTTCGATTTATCTGCCCAGGAATAGATTTGCTCTGCTTCATTAATTGGAACTGCTAAATCCTGATCACCATGAGCAATTAATAAAGGACAATTTAAATTTCTTACAGATTTTTCTAAATTCAAAGTGTCGGATGAATTTTTTTCAATATCTTCAAGTAATGTAACGTTCAACCTCATTAGTTGATTAGTTCGGGTATTAAGAACTTCAAAATATCCTTTCTTTTTCCATTCCGATTTTTGTCGTTCTGAATATCGATCAAGTTTAGAAATTGAAGCCCATAATGCAACTGAGCTAACATCATTTCTTTTGCTAACCGTTAATAATGTTACTGCTCCTCCCCTACTATGTCCTAAAATACCAATTTTACCTTTAATTTCTAAATCAAACGAACCATTTTTCATTAAATCAATTATATCACCCAGTTCAGATACTTCTAATGAGATCGTATTATTCGCAAACTTATCAAGTTCTGTAAATTCAGTTTTATTATTGCCAAAACCGTTATGGGAAAAATTAAATGAAACAACGAAAAATCCTCTATCAGAAAAATATTTCGATAAATACGGTCCAAATCCCCAGTCTTTAAATCCCTTAAATCCATGAACGAAAATTATTGCGTTTGAAGGAGATAATTTTTCGTTTAAGTAAGTAGAGATTTGAAGTTGATTCCCTTTCGAAGTAGTTAGATTGAATTCTCTTATCATTCTAATCGAAATATGGCTATTATGAGCTCTAAAGTCAAGATTTCAAATAAGACGATGTAAAAACCTTGTATGCGATTTTGTGCCTGAATAATCAAATTCCTTTTAAGAACTAATTTAGTTAATTTAGCCGTTGGTTACATTACAATTTATTCAACAGGATTTTTGTTTATTGTCAGGGGAAAATACAGATGGCAAAAATTTTGGTAATTCCTTCTATCGATATTCAGAATGGTAAGACTGTTCGTGTAGTTCAGGGAATTCCTGAATTAGGATTTAAAGAATATGGAAGTGATCCGGTAGAAATGGCAATGATCTGGAGAGCTGAAAACGCTAAGTGTATTCATGTTGTAGATTTTGATGCATCTCATTTCCACACAAAACAAAATTTTGATATAATAAGAAAAATCTGTGAATCCGTTATTATTCCGGTTGAACTTGGTGGCGGAATAAGAACCTATGATGACGCAAAAGAATTATTTGAACTTGGTATTTCAAGAATTGTGATAGGAACTTTAGCGTTTGAAAAACCAAGAGAGTTTATCAGAATTCTTGATGAATTTACTCCCAATAAAGTAGTTGCTGCAATCGATGTTATTGATAACGAAGTAGTAACAAGAGGTAGACAACAAAGAACTCACCTTAGACCTGTTGATTATGCCAAGTTTCTGAAATCTGTTGGAACTGAAAGGATGATAATTACCGATGTAAAAACAAACGGTATGCTATCTGGACCTAATATTGAATTGACAAAAGAGATAGCAAATGTTACTGAAAGAAAAATAACCCATTCCGGTGGAATAGGAGGATTTGAAGATTTAATGATGCTTCAGAAAGAAGCCGGTGATGTTGTCGATTCGGTAATCATCGGAAGAGCATTATACGAGAATAAATTCCCCTGTCAAAAAATCTGGCGCGTTGCAGAATCAGGTATATTTAATTGAGAGGTAAACATGAATAATGACTACAAATCAGTGAAAAGCAGCTTCTGGTCGAACCTATTCAAAACGCCTACGAAGAAAGATCAACTTGAAGATATTATGCTATCGATGGCGCCGTTCAAAAACCTGGATCAGAAATATTTTAAAATCTTATTTAAGTTAATACACAACAGAGTTTACTCTCCTAATGAATATATTTTTATGCAGAATGATCCCGGTATTGGACTATATTTAATTCTGAAAGGCGAAGTACTAATAACTTATGAAACTGAAGATGGAGAGAGATTTGATTTAGCAAATCTTTCGAATGGAGATTTTTTTGGCGAACTTGCATTATTAGATGAAGATAAACGTTCTGCTTCTGCAATTGCCATGAAGGAATCTCAACTTGCTGTAATTTTTAAACCAGATCTTGATGAATTTATTGATGCACACCCAAAAGAAGGGATTAAAATTCTAAGAGGAATTTCGCAAATACTTGCAACCCGTTTACGGAATATTAATATGGATTATATAACCCTTTACAATAAAATTAGAAATAAATAAAAAGGAGGATTTATGAAACTGATTAAAAATATCCTCGTACCCATCGACTTTTCGGATTATTCTAAAAACGCATTACGTTATGCTGTTCAATTTGCTAAAAACTTCCAGGCAAAAATGTATTTGATTTATGTTGTAGAACCAATGATTTATCCAGCTGATTTTAGTATGGGTCAGGTTGCTATTCCTTCTATGGATGCTGATTTGCAAAATCGTGCTGAAGAGGAATTAAAAAATCTGGCAAACAATTTTGTTGACTCCTCTCTGGAGTTGGAAACTTTAATTAAAACGGGTAAACCATTTGTGGAAATTAATGAGACTGCTAAAGAGATAGATGCTGATTTAATTATAATGGCTACACATGGTCATACCGGAGTTGAACATTTATTATTCGGTAGCACTGCCGAGAAGGTTGTTAGAAAAGCTCCATGCCCGGTTCTAACATTACGTGAACCAATAAAAGGATTTTCATTTAGTAATAAATCAAAATGATTCATGAAAAAATTGTCTGAAAAGCGATTAACAAATATTTTGAAAGATAAAACTTCCGGTAGTAGTGAGATTCTTATTGAATTTCATAATCATTTAAAAAAGGAACAAAAATTATTTTTTTTAGTTCCTGAATTAATTGCAATTACAAAAAAACAGTTTGTCTCCTTTCAGAATATTCAAGTATATCTTGATGAAATGGAAAAATCATTACATCGGGAGAAAAATTTAGTCCCCTTTTTTACCAGGTACGATTCGATCTTTCAAAACAACTTGATAGAATTACTTAATAATGCTAAAAAAATTCTGGGTCAGTATTCTACATTTCTTACTTTATCCAATAGCAAAACGGTATTAGAAGTCTTACAAGGAATCAATTCTCCGAAAAGAAAAATAAAGATCTATGTGGCCGAATCGAGACCAAAATTTGAAGGACGAATTTTAGCAAAACGACTTATAAATGTTAAAATTGCAACTCAATTAATTACCGAGGCAATGATTCCAGAATTTCTAATTAAATCTGATGCAGCAATTATTGGAGCTGATATTATTCTTAAAAATGGAGATATAGTAAATAAAATTGGAAGCCGATCTCTAGCAATACTCTGCAAAGAACTAAAAAAGCCATTTTATGTAATTGCTGATAAAAAGAAGTTTTCTAACCGAAATAGTTTTAAGCAAAAAGAAATGCCGCCAGCTGAAATATGGCGGCATCATCCAGATAAAATTATTGTTCAGAATTTCTACTTTGAAAGAGTAAACAGAGAATTAATAACCCGAATTATTTCTGATTAGCTTTTTCGAGTTCCATTATTGATTGCTGAGCAATTAAAGCAATATCGGTATTCGGATATTTCTTGGCTAATCCCTGCCAAATTGATTTTGCCTTTGCATTATCACCACGCGATGCTGCAATTGCACCCAAATTGTAAGTCCCGATCTGGTGATCTTTATTGATTTTCAAAATATCATTTGTATATTTTTCTGCTTTATCAAGGTTGCCGTTGTTAAAGTATAAAAACGTCAACTCCAGAAGTACATCAATTCTATCCGGACCTTTTTTAATTATCTTTTCATACAATTCAATCGATTTTTCTGTTTGATGTGCGAACTTAAGCATTTCGGCATATTCTTTTATTTTTAATGTATCATCAGGATTCTTTTCATAACTTAATTTTAGCTCTTCCAATTTTTTTCTTGCATCTTCCATTACATTCATTCCGGAGGGCATTTCACCATCATTTCCCATACCTTTATGGATTTCATCGTCCGGTATTTTATTAGTTGTCTTATCATTTGAACTGGATGAAGATATATTGGTAAAAACAATTACACCAATTATAAAAGAAGCAAAAAGAATTATATAGATATATAAAGGTTTTATTTTCATAATAACTCCAAATTTTAGGGAGTAAAGTTATAAATTTTTTCCACTATTCACATTATTTGCAGCCGATTTTTGAACTTATTTACAATCCTTATCGTTAGAATAGTAAATCAAATAGGGATAACCATGAATAACTCAATAGCAAATTCGAGTCTGGATCAAAAGAAAATTTACCTTGAATTTGAATTGGAAGCATTACCCCATCTCAATGCTCTTCAATCATATGCTTTGAAATTAACAAATGATCCGGAAGATGCAGATGATTTAGTCCAGGATACAATGTTAAAAGCATATCGTTTTTTCGATAAATTTGAAAAAGGCACAAATTGTAAAGCATGGTTATTTCAAATAATGAAAAATTCGTTTATAAATAGAAACATCTGAAAAATTCGCATTTAGTTTTGAGTAGACTAAATTTTGTTGTTTTTTTATAAAAGAACGTTCATTGATAGAATGACGATGTTTTAATGAATGTTGATTTTAGTAATCATCACCTCAAATTAAAC
>JAGXSM010000224.1 GCA_018333725.1 Melioribacter sp.
GCATAGATATGTGCCGAACCCCATAAACCCGGTGAACCGAGATGCGGTGCGGTTGATAATAATATTCTGCCGAAAAGCATAAATGAAAGCGCATACAGAAGTGCTTTTCTTACACCTACAAGATCAACTGTTGCACCCAGGAATAACATACTCAAAGTAATACCGGCAGTTAAAACACCTACCATATTACCGGCGCGAATATCATCGAGCTGAATGTATTCATTAAAATAGATTGCCAGTAAACCGACTACACCAAAGTAAGTTAATCCTTCTAGAATGTAAGAAATATTTAAACCAAGCAGAGCTCTTGATGTATGTGCAAGATCTATAAACGGTTGGGTTACTTCCCAAATTATATTTGCGAATGTATCTTTTTCATCGCGTTCAATATTTTCCCTACCATAAATAAATAAAACAATTATCAGTGCAACCGGCGGAAGTATTAGAGCAGTTATAAACATTGCTATTGCGTTAAAACCTTTCCGGATTGCCAATCGTGTTGAACCGAGCAGCAGAACAAAATAAACTATTAAGCCAAGACCGATTACAGAAATCAGTAGGTCCATTATTCACCTATATTTTATTGTATAATATTCACTTCGCTATTTAATTCAATTCCAAAGTTGTTCTTAACATCAGAAATTATTTTTTCTGCATATTCCAGAATTTCATTGCCGGTAGCACCGCCGTAATTAGTAATTATTAGTGCTTGTTTTTCGTATGCGCCAACATTACCGATCCTTTTCCCTTTGTAACCGCATTTTTCAATGAGCCACCCGGCAGAAATTTTATATGTATTATCACTTTGCTCAAAGTAAATTGCATCAGGGAATTTGTTGATGAATAATTGAAATGTTTCGTTATCCATTTCAGGATTTTTGAAGAAACTTCCGGCATTACCTAATAGATCCGGATCGGGTAATTTACTTCTGCGAATATTTCTGACTGCTTCGCTAACAGTTTCAATTGTCAATTCATGTTCGGGGGTATTTTTCAGTTCATCCGATAAAGATTTATACGAGAGGTTAAATTTCTTTACAAGGGATAATTTCAAAATTACTTTTGTGATAATGAATTTGTTTTTAAGTTCATTCTTAAAAATGCTATTGCGATAACCGAAATTACATTGTGCATTACTTAAGTTCTTTAAGCTGCCGTCATCAAGATCATAGTATTCAACGCTATGTAATACATCTTTCAACTCTGTTCCGTAAGCACCAATATTTTGAATTGGTGCAGCACCAACTGACCCGGGAATTAAACTCAGGTTTTCAATTCCGTATAGTTTATTTCGAACGGTATATTTAACAAGATCGTCCCATAGTTCGCCGGCGGATGATTCTATCAAAACAAAATCTTCTTTTTGCTCAATTACGCTTATCCCTTTTTTAGAAAATTTAAGAACAACTCCATCGTAGTCTCTTGTAAATAAGATATTACTTCCACCACCAATAATAAGTAGCTGTTCATTTTTTCTTAAATCGGATTGAATAAATTCATCTAATTCTTTTTCGGAATGGATTTCTAAAAAATATTTGGCAATTACATCAACACCAAATGTATTCAGATATTTAAGAGAGTAATTTTTTTGAAGATTCATTAGCCCTGTAACTTTTGCTATCAAAATATAAAGCTGTGTTATTCCTTTTTCCAATTAATATTTTTAATGGTTTCCCCATCCGATTGCAATAATATTCCTCCTAATTGATCTGTCCTAAGAATATTTATCCCCATTGAAGTAAATCGCTCAATAATCTCGGGACTCGGATGCTTGAATCTGTTAAGGGTTCCGACAGAAATTAGAGCACATTGAGGATAAACAGAACTCAAAAATTTTTCTCCGCTGCTCGTTTTGCTGCCATGGTGACCTGCTTTTAATACATTACTTCTTAAAAAATTTCTGTAGTGTTTCATATAATAATTTTCTGCTTTTATACCGGCATCACCTGTAAATAAAAAAGAATTATTTCCATAAACCAGTTTGAATACTCCACTCCGGTCATTCATACTCATATTTCTGTAGTTGTAGTTAGTCGTATCATTAAGGATATACAAACTGGTGCCACCAATTCTAAGAATAGCTTTACCATAATATTTAACAGGGATCTCATTCTTTTTTATTGCTCCTTCAAGTTCAGCATCGCTTGCTGATGAATAATCAGGTAAAGGTTTATAAATCTGTTTTACTCGTTTATTTTCAATTAGAGTTAAGTACCCCTTATAATGATCGGCATCGGAATGAGTAATAAAACCGTAATCAATTTTATCTATTCCTAAAAAATTTAATAACGGAATTAAAATCCTCTCACCATTATCGAAAAATTCTGTCGCATTCCCTCCATCAATTAAAGCTGTTTTGCCATCAGGGAATTTTAAAAGTATTGCATCACCCTGTCCAACATCTACAGTTAGAACCGATAACTTATTATTTGGTAGTAAATCACTGTTATCAATTCTAAAACCTGTTAAAAGTATAAACGCAGTAAGTAATAGAACAATAAATTTGGATTTTAAGTTTGACAAACTTTTCCAGATTAGAGCAAGAAATAATGCTGCAGAGTAAAACAATATTGAATCGAACAAAGAAAATTTTTGTATCGATATAAATGAATGTTCATAACCCCCGATTAAGCGGACGAACGAAAAGAGCAGATAGGATAAAAGCTCATTGGTAGATGCATATGAATATCCAAGGAAGTAAAAAAGTGGTCCGGCAAACAAGGTCATTATTCCAAGCCCAACAATAAATCCTATTAAAGGAATTACAAAAAGATTTGCCAGTAAAGCAACAAGTGATAATTTATGAAAATATAAAAGTGTAAATGGAAGTGTCCCTATCTGCGCAGCTAACGAAACAGAAAAGAAGAGCAATAGATATTTCAGGATGCCCGATTTCAACTTCCAGCAATTAATTATGCGCGACATTGGCGGATACATTGTAACTATTGCAATGACTGCTGAAAAGGATAATAAAAATCCCGGGTTGAACAGATCCACCGGATTTATCAACAGGATAATAAGTGCTGCAAGCGCAAGTGAATTAATACTATTGTAACTTCGTCCGGTTAACGGTGCAATTACCATTGCGACTGCCATTATAGAAGCACGGACTACAGATGTTGGATAATTAGTAATTACTACAAATAAAAGTAATCCGAGTATTGTAAAGCCATATCTTAAATAGGGATTGAAACGCTTAAACAGAAATACAAATATGAGAACTATAAAACCTACGTGAAGACCCGAAACCGCAAGGACGTGTATTACTCCGGCATTTATGAAATCAATTTTGGTTTCATAATTGATCATGCTCTTATCAGCCAGCAGCAAACCGCGCAATAACGACGTTGTTGAGTTGTTATGAAATTTACGTATAACGTTATCAATATTTTTTCTTAGGTTGAATGAAATATTCTTCAAAAAGTCGGATTCATGCGAGATAATTTTAATATCGCTTACACGGTAAATTATTAACAACCCGTTAATACCATCTTCAGTTAAAGTAGATTCATAATCAAATTCACCCGGATTACGCTTATCTCTTGCACGTGCGATAGTCCCTTTTATTTTAACATAATTACCAATTGCAACCAACCCGTAAAAAGAATTTAGATTTGTAGAAGAGTCTTTAACCGTAGAAAGGAGAGTAACCTTACCTTTGTAAAGTTTGCTTTCTGAATAAATTGAATCGATTGATACATAAAAGATAATTCTATCCGGCCGGATCAGGTTTATATCCGATATCTTTCCATAAAGATTTGCATCTTTAATTACAGGTGATTCAAACGGGTAATTAACTTTTTCACTTTTATTAACTGAGAAGTAAGCCATACCAAATAACAGGATTGATAATATCAATGGAATATTCAACCAGTTGATTAACCGGATTTGTTTTACAGAGTATAATATTATTGATACAATAACAAGTATCGAAAGAGATATGATCAGGTAATTCAGCTGAATGCTTAGAAGTGATTGTAATACTATTCCCGAAATAAAAACCGCAACAAATTTTATAAGCGGATATTTATTCAATCATACATCTCCATAATTGCCGGTTTTATATCTGCAAGAGTTTTAATTTTTTGTGATAGTTCAGACGAATATTTACCGAATACCATTCCAATAGCCGGATTAAGAGTGTGCATTTTAATCGATAAGTCTTCAAAATTCCCATGGTCGGAACAGACGATTAGGGTCATATTCTGATTTAGTTTACGTGTAAGATGAAACAGGAATCTGTCCAGAACACCGGTAGTATATTTAAGCCAATCAATATTTCTACCGTGCCCGAGATGATCTGTGTGAAAAATTTCGAACAATGTAAAATGATTTTGTGAACCGATCCGCAGTAATCTGTTAGCAGCAGTTTCTGGTTCAATTACCGGGAGCTTGTAATTCATCCTTTCTACAAGCCGATGGTTATCAATCTCTGCACTCAATGCTCTACCTTGATGCAAATCCTTTATCTTATTAAGCCGGATACCAGTTAACAAACAACTGAGAGATGTAACGCTTAATCTCCTTCTACCTGAATTGATGTAATCGAAAAATACTTTCGGGTAGGCATTTACAAAGTTTACTTTTTTCCTTCTTTGCTTAAATTCTTTAAAAATATTTTTTTCTTCAATTATTGGAACGAGTGTTGAATAAGGATAAGGTCCAAAATGTTTGCCTAATATTTTAGATGCATTAACACCGCAGAATATTGATGTTTGACCCGTGCCGCTTAGTGGAATATCAGGGACACCCATAATTGCATCCACCGGAAATAAATATCCGTTCTCACAAGATAATTTTTGATTCTTTAAATGAGGGATTGATCCAAAGTTTTCTGAGAAAGTTTTAAAACCGAATTTAAAGAAAGGATTATTATCATAATCTTCTTTGCCAATACCTACTCCATCCATAAAAATCATTATAGTTGAATGCAATTGATTATCCTTTCTTTTATCCATCTCTTAAATCAGTTAAATCTGTGTGCTATTCCTTTTCTTTTGATTCTACTAAAATTGTAACCGGTCCATCATTAAATATTTTAACAAGCATCATTGCGCCGAAAATGCCGCATTTAACTTTTTCTTCGCCAAGATTTTCTTTAACCCTATTAACAAATTTTTTGTATAGATCCTCTGCAATTTCAGGTTGTGCCGCATCTGTAAAACTTGGACGATTTCCTCTGCGTGTATCACCGTATAATGTAAATTGCGATATCACCAGGATTTCACCATCAATCTCCTTAACGGAACGGTTCATCTTATCATTTTCATCCTCAAAAATCCTGAGGTTGCAACATTTATCGGCAACAAAGTTCAAGTCATCAAGAGTATCGCCTTCTTTAACACCTAACAGTATAACCATTCCTTTACCGATTGAAGCCGAAAAGTTAGCAGAAGGGATTTCAACCGAGCCCTCCGATACGCGCTGAACTAATGCTCTCATTTCTTTATTCCGTAAATTATTCTATCAATCTGCTGATAATCTTTTACAACGTTAATTTCATGAAACCCGTTTTCTGTCATAATCGAGCTGACATGGGTTGATTGTCCCATACCGATCTCAAAAAATAAACTTCCACCATTCACCAATCTATCCATCGTAAATTCAGAAATCTTTTTATAAAATTTTAGTCCGTCTTCATTATCAGTAACTGCGTTAACCGGTTCATACATTGTAATTTCTTTTTGTAATTCAGGATATTCTTCAATGCTTACATAAGGTGGATTGGAAACAATTATATCAAATTGCTGATCACTTAAAATACCATTAGAGATAATACTTCCGTTAACAAAATTTATATTGCATACATTATTTTTATTTGCATTATGTTGAGCAAGTTTAATTGCTTCTTCACTAATATCAAGAGAGGTTATTTCAGCATCCGGAAGATTTTTACCAAGTGCAATTGAAATATTTCCGCTTCCGCTCCCGATGTCAAGTATTTTTGTGCCAACCGTTACTTTTAGCTGGTTCAATATTGTTTCAACAAGAATTTCAGTTTCGGGGCGGGGAATTAAAACAGAAGGATTAACATCAATAGTCAATCCATAGAATTCAGTATTCCCCACAATGTACTGAACCGGTTCGTACTTCCCTCGCCTTGCAATAAATTGTCTGTATAATTCAACTTCGGTTTCTTTTAAGGGTTGATCGAATCTTAAATAAAGATCGAGCCGTTTGCAATTTAGAATATTAGCCAACAGTATTTCTGCATTTGTTCTTGGCGAGGTAATCCCCTTCTTTTCAAAATATTCTGAAGCTAAAGTAAGCGCACTTAAAACTGTTAACATATTTTTTCAATTTTGCTTATTTAAAATAATAAAGGGGAAGCATTAATTGCCTCCCCTTTTTTACTGCGGTTATAAATTTTATTTCTGATAAGTTGTTAACAAATACTCAACTACTGCCTCTGCTTCTTTCGGTTTCAATCCCTGGTTAGGCATTGGAGGATATTCAGGATTTACCTTCACGGGATTCAAAACAAACTGAATCAGCTTTTCCTTATTACCTTCATATTTTGGTAATACTTCTTTATAAGGTGGTCCAACAACTTTTCGATCGAATTGATGGCAAGCAATACATTTACCGTTGTAAATATCTGCACCGTTAATTACTTCTGTAACCAAACCGAATTCTTCTTTAACCTTTTTCTGATAATTTTCGTAATTAGCTGCTAACATGGCAAATTGCTTTTTTGTAGATGTATCGAATGCATATTGATCCTTAATAATTATAAACGCAAATAACACTACAAAGAGATAGACAAGCAACGATGCAAATTTTGCGCTGGATTCTTTCAGCATAACATAGAATAATATTACAATACATAAAACAACTATTAAAGATAAAAGTGCATAACCGAATACATCATAAGAAAAAGATTCCAACGGTTTTACCATTACATTCAGAATTATCAGGAGTGGAAGAATTATTGTTGATACAGTTCCAACTCTTAATGCAATACTTTTTACAAAACTCAGATACTCATTATCCTTAGAATTGTGAGAATCGATCCTGAAATATTTATAAAGAATTATTGCAGAAGTAAATGCAAAAGAAGCAACTAAAAATTGCAAGAAATAAATGAATGCTTTTAATGAAAATATTAATCCGATTAAATTGTTATTAGCCGACCAGTTACCGGAATCTGCAGCAAGTTGAATAGATGCGATGAACAGATAGATTGTAATTACAAGGAATACAAGCCCATATAATCCGGAACGCTTATGTAAATGAGTTGTTTTTGATTGGTATGACTTCAAATCCTCCGGAATAGTACTACCGGCTTTTTCTGAAGCAAATGTAAAAATATCTTTAAGGTGAAAAGTATATTTATAGGTATAAATAAGAATCAAAGAAACGATTAAAAAGAGAGCCGAGATTAAAATATACTCGGGTACATTCAACCCGGTTAAATGAAGTAACTGGGCATAACAAAATGCCGAACTTAAAAGAGGAACGACACCGAGAGCAAAAGAAACACTTTTGTTAAATGTAATTTGATCTATTAGCTCTTTTGAAAAAAGGTAATTCTTAAAATCTACTCCGGCTTTTTTCTCAAAGTAAATGGATAAAACCAGCGAACTAAAAAGTATACTTAGATATGGTATAAGGATGATATAAGTAAGCACCAACAGATACTTTAACAATACCATATGATGAGCCGACTGAGGTAAAACCAGATTATCTAAAAACTCCATATTCCCTACCGATAAAATTCTTTGATGAACAGTTGATCAATTGAAATAACGATAATTATTGCCAATACATACAAATTGACAGTAACAAATGCTTTTCTGAAATTTATTTTTTCAAGGTACTGCGAAAGTATTTTCCTTGTATCCATCAGAAGCCAGATTCCCAAAAATATAATTGCAAGAAGAGAAAAAATGTTAGGTGATACATTTGATATGGGAATTAGCAATCCGCTTACTGCAAGGGCAGCAATCCAAATAAATGTTATTCTGCTTAACTGACTGTTAGAAAATTTTTTTGTAAGTGTTGGAAAGCCCCCAGCAGAATAATCGTTATCATAGATTAATAAAAGAAGCCAGAAATGAGGTATCTGCCATATAAAAAAGAAAAGTGCAACGGTTATTATATGAAGGTCCAAAGGGTTGCCACCAGCAGCAGTCCAACCGATAACCG
>JAGXSM010000225.1 GCA_018333725.1 Melioribacter sp.
TTCAGACGACTTTTTCCCCTTACTTAGTTAAACCGAAATTCCATTTCACGCTGAACCAATACAGGTTGAAATGATTGATTCAATAGTTTAATTGGATGAATCACTTCTAACCCGGTGCATTGGTTAATTTGTATCTGACAGGTACCGCAACCGGATAATACAAAATCCGGATCTGCTCTATTAATCTCATCAAATAACCTTGAACCGATTTTCATTGATAGATCAAAATTTTCTTTTTTCATCCCAAATGTACCAGCAATACCGCAACAGCTATCATTTATTTTCTGAAGTTTAATCCCGGAAATTAATTTTAATAAATCAACAGGGCCATATTTGTTATTCTGAGTTTTAAGATGACACGGTGCATGGTAAACTATTGTTTTCTCAATTGGCTTAAATGAATTTTTGAAATCTCCATTTAAGAAAATATTTCCGAGGAAATCGTGAATATCATAACTTGCTTTTGCAACCTTTTTTATGTTTTCATCTTCTTTAAAGAAAGAAGAATATTCGTGCATAAATGCATAACCACAAGAAGCTGATGTAAAAACAATTGGAACATTCTTTTCTACATAAGGTATTAATGTATTAATATTGAATTCAACATCCTTAATAGAATCTTTAATGTTTCCATAAGAAAGTTTAGCAATATTGCAGCATTTCCATTCAGGTCTAATAACACGATAACCAAGCTTGTTTAAAATTTCGATACTGCATTGTAATTCGCCTTCGGGGTCATTATACTCCGCAGCACAACCTGCCCATAAAACCACTTCCTTTTGGAATTCTGTTTTATGAAGTTGAAATTTCATCCTAGAAAAGTTCGGGAAATTTCTTTTGAAGTGAATTCCAGCTGTAACATGCATTAACTTTCTAACAATAACTAAAGAAAGGACCTTATTACTTATAAAAGAAAAGAAAGAAGCAAGTCCGCTGACCAATTTTCCCCGTTGTAATATTTTTTCGTTAATCTTAAACGAGCGTTTCTCATGCAATTTTTCTTTTGCTAATACCGCAATACCGGGAATATTAACTGCTGTTGGACAATCAGTTAAACATTGACCGCAATTAAAACAGTAATCCATTATTTTGTAGAAATGATCGGAATCAATTTCAGCGGAAGATACTTTACCAGAAATTATTCCACGTAATATATTTGCTTTGGCTCTGGCAGTTGCTTCTTCATTTCCCGTAGCTACAAAAACGGGACAGTATTCCCGGCATGTTCCACAACCATGACATTTTTCAATTTCAGTTCTCCAATTTTCAGAATCCAGATCAGAAAAAATTTCTACATAATTATATTCCGGGGTATACCTCAGGTTGTCGTTCCACCTGTAATTTGCAGATGTAACTTTAATATCCGGGTTCATAATCCTGATGGGATCAAACAGAACTTTCAATTCTTTAAACAATGGCAGAAGTGCTGCAAAGCTTTTATTAATGAATGGTGTTCTTAACCGACCATCTCCATGTTCACCGCTTAGAGACCCTTTATACTTAACTACAAGCTCAACAAATTTATTCATCAGATCATCAGCATCCTTAAATGACTGAGGATCCTTAAAATTCAGTATCGGTCTCAAATGTAAATTCCCGTCCCCGGCATGACCAAAGATTGCGTACTTAAAGGAATATTCCTGTAATAAAGCAGAAAGATCAAGAAGAAAATCTGCAAACTGATCAGGATGGATTGCTGCATCTTCAACAAATGGAACTGGTTTTTTTTCCCCCTGAATTTTGTTGAGTATTACAGTTGCAGCTTTTCTTACTTTAATTACTTCGGTTATTTCTTCTTCATCTGTTGAATACGAACCGACTTCAGCCAGGTGATTTTGATCAGTAATTATCTCTTTTGTAATTGATAACAACTCTTCAATTTTCTTAACATCATTGTCTTCGTATTCTACATAAAGAAGATAACGGATATGATCCGGAAGGAATTTTTTCAATTCCGGTTTAAAGCTTAGGGCAAGCTGAATAAATGATTGATCGACAAACTCAATAGCAGATGCGCCTAATTTTCTTAAGTGTTTAACAGCTTCTGCCATCTTTTCAATTTTATCAAAATAAAGTGATATAATACCACGATGTTTTACAATTGGAATAGTCCTAAGGAGAGCATTTGTAAAAACACCAAGCGTACCTTCACTACCAACCATTAGCGAAGCCATGTTCAAATCTGTTTCAGTTAAAATATCCCACACCTGATACCCTGATGCATTCTTAGTTGCTCTCGGTCGGTTAAGTTTTATTTCAGTAGAATATTTTTCAAGAAGTAATCGAACAGATTCATAGTAATACCTATGGAATTGATCTAAATTTTTTATTTCCTCTAAAGGAAGGTTCCGTGCAATAAAATTTTTCCCGTTCGCAAGAATTATGTTAACCTCATCAACATGATAAAACATACTGCCATGTTTTATAGTATGGGGTCCTCCGCTGTTATTTCCTAACATTCCGCCAATAACACAAACATTACCACTGCTTGGATCAGGTCCAAATTTACGCCCAGTTTTCTTAAGTTCTTTTTGTAATGTATCTAATACCACTCCAACATCACATCTAACTCTGTTATCATCCGTAATATCGATCTTTTTAAAATTGTGAGTAAGATCCATTATTACTGCTTTACCCACTGCATTGCCGGACAGGCTTGAACCGGCTCCACGCGGTAATACTGGGATATTATATTCCGCACAAATTTTTATTGTTGATATTATATCATCAACATCATATGGAATTACAACTGCAAGAGGTTTTATTTCATAAAAACATGCTGCTGTACTATATAATTGAAGAGTTATAGTATCCCATCTTACACTTCCTTTAACATTTTTTTCAAGTTCATAAAACCAGTAAGTATCAGCTAAATTAGTCTGTGAGTTGTTCTCTTTCATAAATTGTTGTTCAATCATTAATTGCCTTTCTGCAATAATACTTCTTTTGTAATCAATTCAATTCTTACTGGAATTTCGGATGGAATATTTTCATCATTAATAGCTTTGATAGCATATTCAATTGATAATTTACCCATCTCTTCCGGATTTTGAGCAATAGAAGCACTCATAGTTCCATTTAAAATTGCTTCCCGGCTGTCCAGAATCGCATCAAAACCAACCACAATAATCTTTTTCTTTTTCTGAGATAATCTAATGGCTTCAATAGCACCAAGAGCCATCATATCATTACATGCAAATACAGCATCAACTTCGGGATGAGCTTGTAATATATTTTGAAACACAGTAAAGCCCTGGTCTCGCTCCCAATTTGCTGTCTGTGAGGTAATAATTTTCATATTATTAAATTTTGAAATCTCTTCATTAAACCCCTTGAGTCGATCGTCGCCGGTTTCATGACCGGGAATTCCTTCAAGAACAGCTACGTTACCTTTTCCGGAAAGTTGTTCTATAATATACTTGCCGGCTAATCTACCACCATCATAATTATCGGATCCTATAAAAGCGAGAACAGTTCCTCCCGCTTCATTTAACGTTATTAAATCAACCCGGGTGTCAACTATTATAACCGGAATTCCAGCTTCATTTGCTTTTACAATAGCAGGTACAACTTCTTTTGATCCGCTTGGGGTTATGCATAATGCGGATACTTTCCTTTGAATAAGATTCTCGATTATTTGCATTTGCTTTTCTACATCAACTTCTCTCTCTGCTGCCTGAACCAAAAGATTAAAGTTATATTTTTTGGTAATTACTTCTGCACCGTTTTTCATATCAATAAAGAATGGATTATTCAGAGTCTTCATTACAAATGCAATTGTTCTATTGTCGTCCGCTGAATTTTCTGATTTATTGCAAGAAATAAAAAACAGAATTGAAATTAATATCGATAAAAAAAATTTAATTGATTTTTGCACCGACTTCATTATTAATTCCTTCTTTTTTTAAGCGACATGTCAATTAAGACAGCAAGAATAATTACCAGGCCAATTACAATTTGCTGTATAAAAGATGAAACTCCCATCAGATTCAATCCATTTCTCAGCACACCCATTATTAAAGCTCCGATTAAGGTACCCGAAATCTTCCCTTCGCCACCGAGTAAACTTGTTCCACCAATTACAACAGCCGCAATTGCATCCAGTTCGTACATTATTCCGGCAATCGGTTGTGCCGAATTTAACCTTGCCGTTAAAATAACCGCCGCAGATGCACTTAACAATCCGCTTATTCCATATACAATAGTCTTAAATAATTTTGTGTTAATGCCGGAAAGATTTGCTGCTGTTTCATTTCCACCAATCGCATAAGTATAACGTCCTAATACCGTTTTATTTAGCAATATATATGCTATCACATATAAGGAAATCATTATCCAGACTGATGTTGGTATTCCAATTATCTGTCCGGTTGCAAGGAATCTGAATTCTTCTGTAAATCCAGAAATCGGTCTTCCCTGAGAATAAAGTAATGCAGCACCTCTTGCAACACTCATCATACCTAATGTTGCTATAAATGGCGGAAGCTTTCCATAGCTAATTAGAATTCCATTAGAGAGCCCGCAAATTGTTCCAACAGATAATCCTATAATAATTGCAATCGGTTCGGCAATTCCGTTTTGAATTGAATCAGCAAGAATAATTCCTGAGAAGGCCATGATAGAACCGACTGAAAGATCAATACCTGCAGTTATAATTACGAACGTCATACCAACTGCCATGATAGCATTGATAGATGTCTGTTGTGTAATATTTACAAGGTTCGATAAAGTAAGAAAGTATGGACTAAGAAATGCAAATACTGAAATAACAAGAACTAATCCGAGAAGAGTACCAAGCTGTCTGCCGTTATGTATTAATAGTTGTTTTGTGATCATCTCAAGCACCGATTGCATATTTCATAATTAATTCCTGAGATGCTGATTTAATCGGTATTTCTACTGCAATTTTTTTATTATTCATTACAATAATTCTATCGCTCATTCCAAGAATTTCCGGGAGTTCGGAAGAGATCATTATAATCCCGACACCTTCTTCAGCCAATTGATTAATAAGATTATAGATTTCAACTTTACCTGCTACATCAATTCCTCTTGTCGGTTCATCGAAAATAAATATGTCCGCCTTTTTACTTAGCCATTTTGCAAGAACTACCTTTTGCTGATTCCCGCCGCTTAAATAAATTACTTTTTGATCAAGAGTGGATGTTTTTATTTTAAGTCTATTTATAAATTCTTCTGCTTCTTTTTTTTCTTCTTTTGAATTTATAAATCCAAATCCGGAAATTGAAGTTAAATTTGTTAAAGAAATATTTTCTTTAACGGAAAGAATTAAAACCAGACCTTGTGATTTTCTATCTTCAGTAATAAATCCGATTCTCTGGTTTATCGCATCTTTTGGTGATTTTATTTTCTGGAGTTTTCTTCGCAAGTAAATGTTACCCGAATCATACTTATCTATTCCAAAGATTGCTCTTGCCAGTTCTGTCCTTCCAGATCCTAATAATCCGGCAATTCCAAGTACTTCACTCCGTTTAAGTGTAAAATTAATATTAGTAATTCCATTTTTTTTTGAAAGGTTTTCAACCCTTAGAATTTCTTCTCCAATCAGAACATTTCTTTTAGGAAAGTGTTCAGTTAATTCTCTATTAACCATCATTTTAATCAATTCAGTTTTCGTGGTTTCTGAAATATCTTTTGTTCCCACAACTACACCGTCTCTTAACACCGTTACTCTGTCGCCAATTTCAAAGAGTTCATCCAAACGATGAGAAATATAAATAACTGACACGCCTCTTTGCTTAAGATCCCGGATCATTTTAAAAAGTTGTTTTACTTCGGTATCCGATAAGGCAGATGTTGGTTCATCCATAATAAGAATTTTAGCATCGAGAGAGAGTGCTTTTGCAACCTCAATCATTTGCTGCTGAGCAATACCGAAATTTATTACAGGAATATCACAATTAATTTCCGACCCAAGTTCTTTCAATATTTTTTTTGAAGATTCTATTGCCCCTTTTTTATCAATTATTCCAAACTTGTTTGTAATTTCACGACCAAGAAAAATATTTTCTGCTGCTGTTAAATATGGTATTAGGTTTAACTCCTGGTAAATGATTCCAATACCAAGTTCCTGTGCTTGCCCGGGTGATTTTATATATACCTGCTTATTAAAAAGAAAAATTTCGCCGTTTGTCATCTGGTATGCACCACTTAAGATTTTAACCAGAGTAGATTTACCAGCACCGTTTTCTCCAAGTAGAACGTGTATTTCTCCCTTTTTAAGTACAAAATTTACGTCGCTCAAAGCAATTACACCCTGAAACTCCTTCCTGATTCTGCTCATTATTAATACAGTATTTTCTTCCACTATTTATCCAGCCGACTTCTTATTGATTAATTTAACTGAGTTCAGTAACTAATTATTTTTTTGTCTATCAGTATAAAAGCTGAATACCACCCAACCCTGTGAATTTAATTCCATCTTGATTGTGGTTTAGTGTTTTACCAACTGAGAAGTAAACTGATAAATTTTCAAGCACCATCCAGGTATATATTCATTCTTAGTTGAAATTCGTTATATAAAAGAAAGAGACTCCAAATAATTTGTAAAATTGTTATGACGAAATAACAAAAAACTAAAAGGAGTCTCTAAGATGAAAAATAGCAAAATAGAAAGAGAAAATCTCGAATGGTTACTAGGTCAATCCATAGAGATGCAATATCAGTTATTTAAGAATTTTGTAGATGTAGCAAAGCTTCATTATAATCAGTTGATGGAAGAAGAAATTAAGATGAAAGCCGGAGAAAAATATGAACGAGGGAAGCGCTATAACCGCTGGGGTAATAATCCGGGAAGTATAAGGATAGGCGAGGAAAAAGTAGCGGTGGAGGTTCCAAGGTTTTACGATAAAGAGGAAGAACGCACCGAGGCATCAGAGTATTACCAACGGCTCCATTCGACACCGATGCCATCGGAAGAAGTGATAAAGAAAGTAATCAAGGGATTGAGCCAGAGAGATTATGAAGAAGTAACGAAAAGCGTAATTGAAAGTTTTGGTTTGAGCCAGTCGTCAATCAGCCGAACATTTATTGAAGAGAGCGGAAAACGATTAGAAGAATTTGAGAAGCGGGATCTTGGGATGAATGATTTTGTAGCGTTGATAATAGACGGTAAGTATTTATCAAGAGATAACATAGTAATTGCCTTAGGGATAACAATAACGGGAATAAAGATACCACTTGGTTTTATCCAAACGACAACAGAAAACAGCGAAGCGGTCAAGGGACTACTGAAAAACTTAATCGAACGAAACTTCCACTTTGAACAAGGGTTATTAACAATCATAGATGGATCGAAGGGTTTGAAGAAAGCCGTAGAAGAAACATTTGGAAAATTTACATTAATCCAACGCTGCCAATGGCACAAACGAGAAAATGTGGTCAGTTATTTACGAGAAGAAGAAAAAGATATTTACCGGGGCAAACTTCAGAGAGCATATGATGAACCCGAATATGAAACAGCCAAAAGAAGATTGTTGGAAGTAAGAGATGAGTTGAGAAAAATAAATCGAACGGCTGCAAACTCAGTTGAAGAAGGATTAGAAGAAACTCTTACGATGCACAGGCTTGCTTTAGTTGAAGTTCTAGGTCGTGCATTTACCACAACCAATTTGATTGAAAACCTGAACTCTCAACTGGCAAATT
>JAGXSM010000226.1 GCA_018333725.1 Melioribacter sp.
TATCTATGTAGAGATAGAAATTAAGATCGTTAACAGGTGTAATAGAAATCCATGGACGCGCGTTATAAGTAATATCCTCTACATTACCGGATGGATTTCCTTCTATCCACATATTTAAGGATGTTCCAAGCCGGATAATATCCGATGCTTTCAGAGAGAAACTTCCGCCAGCCCATGAATAAAATGCCAAATAGTCTCTTGAAAAATTATAAGTCTTGGTATATCCCCCCCAAAAATTTGCACTCCATGCCGGATTGATATTAAACCAGGAACTATATGTCAATTCATATGAATCATATTTCACACTCAAGTCTTTCGATTTACCAAGCGAAGCATTTATTTCAAATCCCCAGTTACTTCTGAATTGCATATTGTAACCGAATAACCATCCATGGTCTGTGTAATTATCAACTTTTTCATAGTCTATGATTGGACCTGTATAAATTAAAATCTGAGAGACAGAACCCTCTTTCGGGTACCAGATAGGACCGGTGAAAGCTACGAGGTTAAAAGTGCCTTTCCATGGTACATATCCAACCTGATCGACATCAAATTTTTCTCCTATATATCTGGTTCTAATTCCTGTTGCCCAATTTTCACTAAAATTCATGTAACCCATCGAGGCAGCATAATCGCCATCCGAATTTTTTATAGAGCGTGCTAATTGATACGACAATTGCCATGAAGAACCTCTAAAAGCTCCGTCAACATCAAGTACGCCATAGGTATTTCCGGTGGTTTGCTTACCTACGAATAGAACACCAACATTTGAATTACCCATAATTTGTTTTTTTACTCTGCCCGAAATAAAATAAGCTGAAGGTTCTGTTGCATTTGTTCCATCATAATCTGTAAAATCTTTTTCGGGTGTTCGTGCAACAAATCCGCCATATTCCCAATCATTGTAACGACCGAATGCCTTGGCTCCAAAAATTATTGGAACTTCTCTTCCATCGGGTAATTTCTTTCCGATTCTTCTTGAATAGAAAAGTTCGAGAGGAGTATAAAAACCGGAATTCCGCTGTCTGCCAGAAGGCATAAATATTTCATTTCCCTGAATGAAGAAAGGTCTGCGTTCGGAGAAGAAAGATTCGTATCGCGAAATATTGAAATCATATGGATCGGCTTCTATCTGAGCGAAATCCGGATTTGCTGTAACCTGTAATGTTAATTGTGGAGAAGGATTGTAAAAAATATCGAGTCCCGCGTTAGGATCCATCTTGTATTTATTTCCGCCAAGGTATGTTAATTTACCAAATGCAGTAGGATAGATTTCAAGGTTCAATCCTTTTACCGATGGTCTGAAATCTTCGAACAAAAGTTTTCCGAATTTTGAAACACGCTGACCTTCGTTCTGTTCATAGCGGCACCAGTATTGATCTTCTGAAATTGCCGGTATCCACCTGTCAATGTCCAGTCCCCAATATTCAAGGTTAGAGTTATACTGAATTGATTTGTAAGGGATTTCAATCTCAACAACATAGCCCCAATCATACACTTTACTATCCGAGAACCAGATTCCATCCCAGTTATAATCTCTATTGCGGGCGTCATCCAGAAGTCTGCAATCGGCACGGACCCCGGCAGCACTTACAGCAAATTTGTATGCAGTCCGTTTATCGCCGAAAGTATCGAGCATTAAAGAGACGACATCCCCCCCGAAGTCGTCCAATTTTCCTGTGTTTTGCTGAATGTTTATCGGGTCGTCGTAACATACAATTAGACAGTAAAGAGAAGTTTCTGTTGTTAATATTTTAGCGTAAGTATGTTTTGAAGGATCTTTACCATAATAAGGTGCTAACTGGAAGAAACCGTTTATTTCGTTTACAGAATTCCATGCTTTATCTATTATGCCATCAATAACTATCGGCGTATCAATTTTTTTTAATGGAACAACTTTCTGATCATTATTCGAATAAACTGTAATTGATGAAAGCAGAATCAATGTAAAAAACTTTTTCATAAGCTTTCCATTTTCGTCAACTTTTTAGACGAAGTCATATTTTGAAAGGTTGCAAATCAGTCGGAAAATTTTTTTAGTTGTTAGGATTGAAAATATGAATTGATTTTAATTATCAGTTCTAACTAAATTATTATGTGACTAAGATGATACTCGCTAAAACGAACATATTATTTCTTTTAATTCTTCTATTCATATCAATTCCGGCTTTGTGTATTCCACTTAGCACAAATTGTATTAATACTTCCTATGATGGAAAAGAAAAGACGGATCTTTATTTAAAAGGTATTGAAACGTTAAACTCTGGAGATCTATTATCAGCAGAAAAATATTTTAAGGAATCGATTAGAAAGTATGGAGATGCGGCTTCTTATTATGAATTAGCCAAAATCAATTTGAAAAAGGACACTTTCCTTTCCAGAAACATAGCTTACGAGCATTTTAGAAAAGCAGCATTACTGGAGCCTGAAAATTTAGAATACAGATACGCATTTGCGGACTTAATGAAAGACTTTGCCCGCCGAAGCTCTATGAAGCAATACAAAGAAATAATTTCACTCGATTCCAACCAGATTAATGCATATTTAAGTCTGGGCGATATGAAAGCAAATGACTTTAAGGAGTTTAATAAATCGGTGCGAATGGAAAGCGGCGTATTGATGAGTGTGCAGGAGGCTGCCAACAAGGATTTTAAAGAATCTGAAAAATATTTATTGTCCGCTCTCTCTAAAGATACTTTGAATTATGATGCAATAATTAAGCTCGGTTTATTGTATGAAAGAGCAGGTAAACCGGAAAAGGGTATTCCACTTCTTAACCGATTAGTAAGAAATAAAAAAGATGATAAAGATGTTCACCTGTTATTAGGACTATTATATTATAAGATTTCAAAAATGAAACAATCTCACGATGAATACAAACTTGCAATCAATATGATGGATAAATTCGAAAAAGACGATTTTATGGTAAATTCAATCTTATTTTTCTTTGATCAATCGGAGTTCTTAGCATCAGATATAATTAATGATGAAAATGTAGATGAAATAATTGAGTCTTTCTGGAAAACATTTGATCCGTTATTTCTAACCGAGTATAACGAAAGATTGCTCGAACATTATTCCCGTGTTGCATATGCAAATCTTAATTTTAGTGTTCCTTCACTTGGTCTTTACGGATGGTCAACCGATATGGGTCAAACAATGATAAGGTACGGCGACCCGTTGAACAGAACCAGGATTAGACCTTCAATGAATCCTGATGGAACTGTAAATGTGAAAACAGAATTATGGAATTATGAAGGAATAAACATTGCATTTACTGATGCTTTCTCAACCGGTAATTATCAATATTCATGGCCAGCTTCTGACATGGATAAACTTAGACCGCAAGTACCGGGCAATTATGTGGATTTTGTTAATGACCTTAACCGAAATGTGGTTTCCTATTATAATCCGAAGTTTGAAGGGCCCAAAATTGATGTCCCTTACTCAATCATCCAGTTTAAAAGTGATAAAAGGAATAATACCGATCTATACCTAAATTATCTCATTCCTGATATGGAAAATCTTAACTCAGATTCACTTAACTATAAAATCGGTTTCTTCCATTTTGATAAAAAGTATCTGGAAAATTTTAGGACGACTTTTGATTTTTCGGTAAGCAGATATGACCGGTCGCCTAAAAATTTGTTTGTAACATTACAACCCGATTCGGGATATATAGCTTTTGAAATGATTCGTAATATTGATAACGGTGCATTTTCATCTCACAGGAATTTTACCGTAAAAAAATTCAATAATATACGGCAAGATATTAGCGATCTATTAATTGCCGGTGATGTTTCCACTGAGAGTAAAGATAAGGATTATTTTAAGAGAAATGATATTTATGTTAAACCTTATGTTAGTAATGAGTTCAAGAAAGAAGATCCAGTTTATCTCTATTACGAAATCTATAACCTGGAGAAAGATAGCCAGGGATTAACAAATTTTGAACAGAGTTTGATTATCAGTGAATATGGTGAAAGTGAGAAAAGCGGACTCTCAAAGTTCTTTTCTTCTATTACTAATTTCTTAGGAATTACCGGTGAACAGAAAATCACGCTTAAATCCAATTATAAAACGCTTGAGAAAAATCCTCAGATTTATTTTCAATTGGACTTGAATAATTTTGAACCGGGCGAATATCAAATTAAAATTGTTATTAAAGACAATATTGCCGGTAATGAAAAAGAAATTGACCGTATTATTAAATGGCTGAAATAATTTTCTGAATTAAAATTATTGTTTATAACCTTTTCAAAACCACCATTGTCATGTCGTCATTCTGCGGATAGTTGTCAGTAAATTTTCTAACTTCTTTTAGAACCAGGTCAATTAATTCTTTTGCACTAAGGTTTCTGTTCGATTCTATAATTTGTATTAGCTTATCTTCGCCAAACTGATCATGTCTTTCGTTCATCGCTTCGGTGAATCCGTCTGTATAAAGTACAAAAACATCCCCCGATTTAATTTCGATAGTTTCTTCGTTTAATGTTGATGCAAAAATGGATCCTTCTTCAAGACCAAGAGCCATTCCTTTACTTAGAAGCAACCTTGTTCCGCCTGATTGCTGGCTGCATAAGATACCGGGATTATGACCGGCACGTGAGTATGTAATCATATTACTGTTTCTATCAAGAATTGCATAGAACATGCTTACGAAAGAGTTTTTTTCGATTGTTTTGTAGAGTAAGCGGTTCACTTTAACAAGAACTTTGGAAGGGGAAACATTTTCTTCGGCATGCGCTTGAAGAATCCCCTTGGTTAAAGTCATGTAAATTGCTGCGCCAATTCCTTTACCTGAAACATCGCCGATTGCAATTCCAATCTTATTATTATTCAGTTTAACAAAATCAAAATAATCTCCCCCGGCTTCAATAGCGGGTAAGGAGATACTTGCAACATCGTATCCCGGAATCTCCGGATCTTCTTTTGGTAAAAGACTTAATTGAACACGTGCAGCAATTTCCATTTCTTTCTTTAAACGTTCCCTTTCAGAAATTCTTAGAACATGTGAGGGCAGTCCGTAGTTTTCTAGAACGAATTCCTCTTTCCTAATCCGGCTGATTACATATATCAATGGAATTATTAAGTACGCGATAACGAGCAATATAAAATTCAATTCAAAAAAAGAATTTTTACTGGCATAAAGTGCAAATCCCTTTGCAACCAGTATTGATGTAAAATGAAGACTTAGTATTGTAAGTAAATCGAACAGGAAATAAATGTATGCAATTCCGCATCCAAAGATAAACCCGGCTAATAAGTTCATTCCGAAATTGTTTAGTGATGGAGGAGTTGAAGCAATAACAAACCCGAGTGTAGTAACAATTCCCGATAAAAGTATTGAGATCCATTTCTTTTTCCATCTCTGATAAGAAATGTTAACAATGAAAAATGTTATTCCGATAGAAGCTAAGATAGACGTTGTTGCTCCATCCAGTATGGTTGCTAATACCGGTAAAAAAGCAGCATGACTTTCCAGTAAGCTGACCGGGGAAATAAAAATTTTTGCATCCGGTTGATCGATTATTAGTGCCACAATAACAAAGCTTAATGAAAGTGCTGAACCCAAAACAAAACCTTTTAATAACGAATTACCTGAATCAACAGCGAAGAAGTGACCTTTAATAAATGCATCGATCCCTTTTAATTTATTCGGCCATAAACTTCTTGCATAAGACTCTCCAACTGTCCATGCGGCAAATATTAATAATGAAAAGAAGAAAGAAATTATTAATCCATTAATTATAAAAATGATAATTTTTGTATTAATGTAGGATAAATTACCAACCATTGCCCCTTGTCCTACAGCCGGCCAATAATTTATTAAGTTAATTAACGACAAACCGAAATAGAGAAGGAAAAAATTCCTTCCAACACTTATCCAAACTTCCCCCTGATGATATTTTTTAAGGAAGAGGTAAAATGCTATTAGCATTATAAAGATTACAAAAATTACCGATACTGTTCCGTAAATTGCTTCAATTGCTAAAAAGTATTCGCGGTCCTGTTGTGGTACCTCAAAGTAGTAGGAATAACTTCCAACACTATTCCCCAATACCCGCGCAGTAATAATTATTTTAGCCTCTAATGTTTCAACATCTTTTTCCCATCGGAACGAGTAGTCAGTTCGAGCTTTAATATTTTCTTCTCGGGATTCTGTCATTGTAAATTTGTCATAATCAGAACCGATTTTATCTTTAAGGTATGAGGATACCAGTGAAGTAGCTTCTTCTTTAGAAATTGATGGAATTGAAATTGTGTCCGGTAAGGTTTTATTAAATCCGAATACTTTTCCTTTATTAGAGACATCAACTGTTATGCTTTTCTGCTGGATATTTCTTGGTAGATTTTGATGGAAATAAACGGTCCAGCTTAAATTAGACCATAATTCATCTTTGCCGTAATCCTTAAATTGTTTTCCGCCCAGTTTTTTTAATATGTATCTGGCTTCTACGGGTGAATTATCCAGAAAAACTTCAACATACATATTATCAACATTTTCATTCTGTTCTTTCAAAAAATCTTTTGCTATCTGAATCGCCTCGGATTGAGTTATGTTCATATTCAAACTTTCGTAAGGAGTAAGCGGATAGAGAAGAACTATCAGGGCAATAATTATTATTGATGCTATAATCCAATAGCGGTGCGAGGCAAAATTATTTTGCATTTTAATCTCTCTAACGTTTAAATATTGTTGACAATCTACAAGTTTAAGACGGCTAAAAAATAGAAAGGTTTGTGCTTACTAGCAATTAAATTTGATGTGTATTAATTGATTATGTGCCTTCAAAATTCCTAAGGTAATCACCAAAATCCTTATCAGATCCGAGGATGTGATTGATAGTCCAATCTTTTAAGTAGTCTATGGTTTTTAAACTGAGCAATAAATTATCTTTCTTCGAATCTCTTTTAAGTAATGTTAGTTTATCGATAAATTCATGGTGTTCAATTTTATGCTGCATTATTTCAGGATACTTGTTGGCATCCTGCATCTCTTCTTCCATATCAAAATGATATTTTGTGTAATCTTCCATTTTAATCAAAACATCATTAAATATTGATTGGGAAGTTCCTAATCTTTGAGCTTCATAGAGTTCGTTAATAATTTCAACAAGCTTCTTATGTTGATCATCTATTACAGATATACCGATATTAAATGAATTCTTCCAGCTTATGTATGGTATGCTAATTCCCTCTGCGTCCTGTAAGATTATCGAACATAATTTATTTTTTTTAGTATTTATTAAAAATTATCAACTAATGATCTGCTAAAAGTGTATTAGAGAGGGTAAAAAAATCCTTATATTCGCAGTATCAATTTCAAAACCGATTATAAATGAAAGAATTAGAAGTTAATAAACAAATTGCTCTTGAGCATGGATTAACTGAAGAGGAATTCGGCTGGATATGTGAAAGGTTAGGAAGAATTCCCACATTTACTGAACTCGGGATTTTTTCTGTAATGTGGAGCGAGCATTGCAGCTATAAGAATTCAATTGCTCTTCTTAAAACATTGCCGAGAAGCGGTGGAAAATTAATTGTTGGTGCGGGAGAAGAAAACGCCGGTCTCGTTGATATAGGAGATGGATTAG